>JAGNRX010000138.1 GCA_017988355.1 Bacteroidales bacterium
ACCCTTGTTATTGAATCTTCAAGCGATAAGATAAACGCCCTAACTGGAAAATTAGGTCGTTTGGAAGACGTGGAGGTTAAAGCTATTTTGGCTCGTGGTGTTTGTAGTCAGGATTAGCATAAGGCATAGGAAAACAAAAACAGTTAAATACATATATAATGAATATAGCAGAAAGAAACACAAACTTCATTGATAGGGATAAACTTTATAACCTTATTGAAGGAAAAGCACCAAGTCAAGCAGAGATTGACACAATTCTTAACAAGGCAGCAAAGCTTAAAGGGCTTAGTCTTGAAGAAGTGGCGGTGCTTTTAAGAATAGAAGACCCAATCCAAATCCATCAGATAATGGAAACTGCAAAGTATGCAAAGGAAAGCATTTATGGAAAAAGACTTGTTATTTTTGCTCCTATCTATACAGGTAATGTATGTGTAAATAATTGTACTTACTGCTCTTTCCGTAAGGATAACAAACTTATTAAAAGGAAAATCCTAACCATGGACGAGATTGCTCAAGAAACTTCTGCACTTTTGAAACAAGGACATAAGAGAGCTCTTTTGATTTGTGGAGAAAACGATTTTAATGGAACAGACTATATGGTTGAAGCTATTAGAACAACTTATGCAGTTAAAGAAAGAGACGGCAGAGACTATATGCGAAGAATAAATGTTGAGCTTGCACCAATGGATGTTCCAGATTTTGCAAAGCTAAAACAAGAAAAGATTGGAACCTATGTTTGTTTCCAAGAAACTTATGATGAAATAAAATATAAAGATTTCCACCCGGCAGGATCACCAAAGGCTGATTTCCTAAATCGTTTGACCGTTATGGATAGAGCAATGGAAGGAGGGGTTGATGATATTGGAATAGGTGCGTTGTTTGGTCTTACTGATTATCGTTTTGAAGTCCTCGCACTAATTGAACATGCTAACCACCTTGAAAGAGCTTATGGTTGTGGACCTCATACTGTTTCTGTGCCAAGAATGGAACCAGCAGTTGGAGCACCAGATGCAGAAAACATACCTAACCCAGTTGGTGATGACGACTTTAAAAAGATTGTTGCAATAATTAGAATTGCACTTCCATACACAGGAATCATTCTTTCAACTCGTGAACAAGACGCAATGAGAAACGAACTAATTGAATATGGAGTTAGCCAAGTATCAGCCGCTTCCAAAACCAACCCTGGCTCTTATGCACACGAAGAAGAAGGAACAGGGACTCAATTTTCAACAGGCGACCATAGAACATTAGATGAGGTTATATACTCACTTGCAGAGGCAGGTTATGTTCCTTCATTCTGCACCGGATGTTATAGAAAAGGAAGAGTTGGTCACGACTTTATGGATTTAGCTAAGCCAGGCTTAATTCAACAATACTGTTTACCAAATGCAATGTTTACCTTCCAAGAATACCTTGAAGACTTTGCATCAACTAAGACAAAAGAATTAGGTTTAAGAGTTATTAAAGACCATATTAATAATGTAAGAAAAGAACAACAAGAAAAGGTTAAGAAAAACCTTGCTGCCATTCATGGCGGAGAAAGAGATATATATTTTTAAATTTACCTCCAAATTAACTTTTACTACCTCCAAAAGTTGATTGAACTACTCCAAGAGTTTCCTTATTCTCTTGGAGTTTTTTTTTATGAATGACGAAACAAATATTATTTAATTAACGTTAAAATAGCATGAGCATAAAAAACTTACTTAATTCTTTTTTTCATAGCAATAAGATTTCAGGTCTCTTGCTTATCTTCTCAACCATAGTATCCCTAATCATAGCCAACTCCGTCTTTGGAAATACCTATATAGACTTCTGGCATACAAGTTTATTTGGAAGAGATATGCACTTTTGGATTAATGATGTCTTGATGAGTGTTTTCTTCCTACTTATTGGTCTTGAACTTGAAAGAGAGCTTTATGTAGGTGAGCTTTCAAATATTAAAGATGCACTCCTGCCTCTCTTTGCCGCTATTGGAGGAATGCTAGTGCCTGCCCTATTCTACCTTTTGCTCAATCACAATTCAGATTTCACCTCAGGCTTTGGAATAGTTATGGCAACCGATATAGCTTTTGCTATTGGCGTATTGTCACTACTAGGAAAAAGAGTACCTACCTCACTGAAGGTCTTTCTTATCGCTCTTGCCATTTTTGATGACTTAGGAGCAATCCTAATTATTGCTCTAATGTATTCAAACGACCTAATAATATCTAATGTTTTGATTGCTTTGGGAATATTCCTAATTCTTCTCTTGCTTAACTATAAGAAAGTCCAAAACCTAATCCCATATATTATTGGAGGAATAATCATGTGGTATTTCATTTATAAATCAGGTATTCATCCAACCATAACAGGAGTTCTGCTTGCTTTCACCATTCCTTTTAGCAGAAAAAAAACACTTTCTTGTTCCACAATGCTAGAAGATTTTCTCCATATTCCTGTTTTCTATTTCATAATTCCAATATTTGCAATTGCCAATACCGCAATCAAAATTGAAGGAGATTTTACTCAGATAATCTCTCAGCCATATAGTATTGGTATAATTCTTGGACTATTATTTGGAAAACCTATTGGGATATTCCTTTTTAGTTGGTTTGGTATAAAAGCTAAATTCTTTAAACTACCAAAAAACATTAACTTAAAACACATACTATCTATTGGCTTCTTAGGAGGGATTGGTTTTACGATGTCAATATTCATAACTCTGCTTGCTTTCAACCAGCCAGAGATACAAAATAATGCAAAAATAGCTATCCTTATTGCATCCTTTACAGCCGCAATTGTAAGCCTTGTCTTACTTTCATTAAGCTTAAAGAAAACCCAAAGTGAAGAGTTGCTTAAATAAATCTTTGTAGTAATTTTCTGAATCTTTATTTCGATGCTACTATGTTGGCAACATAAGGCATCTATGTTGGCAACATAAGACCTCTATGTTGGCAACATAGCACGTGTATGTTGGCAAGGTAGTTTCTATGAAGTGGCGTTTGTGTTTTTTAATTCAGCGTTTTGGCTGATTAGAAGTAGTCCTAAGAATGTTAGAAGACCGTTAAGGACTAAGAGTTCAAAGTCGAAGCTATAATTAAACCAAGCCTTTGAGTTTAGACTTAGGATAAAGCAAATCACAGGTGAAAGAACTGCTATTATGGGAACAAACTTGTCTTTAACTCTTCTTTTGGTTAAAAGTCCAAAAGCAAATAATCCAAGAAGTGGTCCATAGGTTATTGCTGCTACTTGGTAGAGTATATCGATTAGGTGCTGGTTCTCGAAGTGGTAGTAGAAGATTATTACTCCTACAAATAAGACTGCAAAAAGCAAGTGGACAATATGGCGTACCCTTGTTTTCTTCTTTTCTGTATAGTCTTGTCTTTTCTCAAGGTTAAGGAAGTCTATGGAGAATGCTGTGGTAAGTGAGGTTAAGGCTCCATCGGCTGAAGGGAATAGGGCTGAGATTAGACCGATTATAAAGACTACTGTTGCAAGGGGACCAAGGTGTTCGATGGCTATTGTTGGGAATAGATTGTCGCCTTTTGCATCAATCCCCATTGTGTGTGCATAGATATATAGTGCCGCTCCAAGAAGCAGGAAGAGGAAGTTAACAAAGAAGAGAGTTATGCTAAAGGTAGTCATATTCTTTTGAGCAGATTTTATATTCTTACAGCTAAGGTTTTTCTGCATCATCTCTTGGTCGAGCCCAGTCATTGAGATTGAGATAAACATTCCTCCAAGTATTTGTTTCCACCAGCATAGTCGGCTTGCGGGGTCTGTGACAAAAATTGTGGTATAGTCACTCTTCCAAATCACGGAGAACATCTGCCCTGTTGTCATATCCATTGCCTGAGCCACCATAACGAAACACATAACTAAGGCGGTGAGCATAAAAGTTGTTTGTAGGGTATCTGTCCATATAATAGTCTTAATCCCTCCCTTAAAGGTGAAAAGGAGGATAAGAAGCAAAAAGAGTATAACTGTTAGTTCAAAAGGGACTCCCCAATGAGAAAATACAAATTTCTGAAGAACTATTATAACAATAAACATTCTTAGAGATGCCCCCAAGGTTCTTGAAAGCAGGAAGAAGAATGAGCCTGTCTTATGTGAAAATTTGCCAAAACGGGTTTCTAAGTACTGATAAATGGATGTTAGATTTAGCTTATAATAGGTTGGCATTAGGACAAAGGCGATTACCATATAGCCAAGGAAGAAGCCAAATACTGTTAGCA
>JAGNRX010000139.1 GCA_017988355.1 Bacteroidales bacterium
TGGCCACTACCAAAATACAGAGAGTTATTATTTAGCAAGTAAGAGTCTAGTATTATTATGCAAGATTCTCATTAATAAAAAGGAATTTAAAGAAGAAAGCTAATTAAAATATAGGCTAATTAAAAAATGTCTTATATTTGTCGTCTATTAGATAGCTTATCATATTAGTTTAACTTGCATAATGATTAAGTTAATCTGGCATTGAAAGTATCTAATTCAAGACAATAAAAGAAAAATATTAAAATTAAAACACCTAAATCATTATGAGAAAATATTATTATCTAATTTCATTTATTCTTTTTGCTTTAATATTAAATGGATGTTCAAGCTCCTATTTCTATCAAGTATATGAAACAAGACTTCCTGATAATGTTAATATGAAGGATGGGAAATTGTATTATGAAGACCAAAACTGTCAAATCACTTATAATCTTTGGGGAGATAAAGGAGTAATTGGCTTTTCTTTTTACAATAAGAGTGATAAAAACATTTATATAAACCTTGAAGAATGCTTCTTTGTCAAAAATGGTGTTGCTTATGATTATTATAAAAATAAGATATCAGAGCTACCTATAATAAAATCCTCTTCCAAAGATAATGAAAAGAAAATTAATTATTTTACAACAAATCATTCTCAATCAATAAATGCTTATAAGGCTAATACTTCTTCTGAGTACCAAGTGGAGAAGAAGGTTATTTGTATCCCTGCTAAAACCTTGAAGTATTTTAATGAATATAGTATTGTTGATGAGCTTTACCGTAGCTGTAATCTTCTAAGATTTCCTAATAATAACACAACTGATAAATACAAAAAGAAGGAAAACTTCACAGAGGAAAAATCTCCGCTTAAGTTTGGAAATATAATAACTTATTCATTGGACAATAATCTTAGCAAGAGTATTAGAGTAAACAATACATTTTCTGTAAAATCAATTGCAAATTACAGATCGAATCTTATTCTTAAAGAAGAGCCAATAAAGTTCTGTAATGAGGTATCTCCTATTCCTAATTCAGTTTATGTTTTTAATGATTCAATCTACTCTGCTCATAAATTCTACTTCCAATATAGCAAGACACTAAGAGATCAATTTACACATTAATCACAAAAGATAATATAAGAAAAAAGGGTGTGCTAATAAGAAAAAGCACACCCTAATTTTTTATATAAGAAACTTAAGTATTATCCCATAAATGGATAGCGGTAGTCTGTTACTGCTAATAATGTTTCTTTAACACATCTTGGACTAACCCAGCGATATAGGTTTAGTTCTGATCCGGCCTTATCATTCGTTCCTGATTTTCTTGCTCCACCAAATGGTTGATTACCTACAACTGCTCCTGTTGGTTTATCGTTGATGTAGAAATTACCTGCTGAGTAGCGAAGTTTATCAAGTGCAACTTCTATTGCATATCGGTCTTTTGAGAAAATAGAGCCTGTTAGTGCAAATGGCGATGTTGTATTACAAAGATCAAGAGTTTCTTCATATTTTTCTCCATCATAAAGGTAAACAGTGAATACTGGTCCGAAGAGTTCGGTTTCCATTGTTTCATACTTAGGATTAGTTGTTACAATAATTGTTGGTTCAATGAAGTATCCCTTTGACTTATCACCATTTCCTCCAACAACGATCTTTGCTTCTGATGATTGTTTTGCTCTATCAACATATTTCATTATAGTGTCAAATGCTTTCTCATCAATAACAGCATTAACATAATTGCTCATCTCTCTAACGCATCCTACTTTTATTTCAGATGTCATTTCCTTTATGAATTTAAGAGTTTCGTCCCAAATTGCAATAGGTACATATCCTCTTGATGCTGCTGAACATTTTTGTCCTTGGTATTCAAATGCACCTCTAACAATTGCAACAGCTAAGTCTTTTGGCTCTGTTGTCTTGTGAGCAAAGATAAAATCTTTTCCTCCTGTTTCTCCAACAATCTTTGGATAGGTTAGATAGTTATTAACATTATCTCCTATTTGTTTCCAGAAATTATTAAATGTTGTTGTTGAACCAGTGAAATGAATGCCTGCAAGGTGTTTAGAAGCAAAGCAAACATCAGAGATAACAGCACCTGAACCTGGAACAAAATTAATTACTCCATCAGGAACGCCTGCTTCCTTAAACAGTTTCATTAGATAATAGTTAGAAAGAATAGCTGTTGTAGCTGGTTTCCAAACTGTAACATTACCCATAATAACTGGTGCAATGTTTAAGTTACAAGCAATTGCAGTGAAATTAAATGGAGAGATTGCATAAACAAAACCCTCAAGTGGACGATATTCCAAACGATTAATTGCGTTATTGTCGCTCATAGGTTGTTGAGCGTATATTTTTGATGCATAGTAAGCATTGAAACGAAGGAAGTCAATTGCTTCACATGCAGCGTCAATTTCTGCTTGGTAAGGATTCTTTGCCTGACCTAACATTGTTGATGCGTTTATTAAATTACGATATTTCTTTGATAACAATTCAGCTACTCTCAACATAATTGAACATCTTTCAATCCAATGAAGATTTGCCCATTGATACTGAGCCTTAAGTGCAGCCTCAATTGCCATCTCAACAACCTCTTGAGTTGCCATGTGATAAGTTGCCAAAACGTGATTATGCTCCGTTGGCATAACAACCTTACCCATTTTCCCTGTCCTAATTTCTTTCCCACCAATAATTAATGGTATTTCAATGGTTGTGTTGTACTGTCTGTCAAGTTCTTGGGCTAAGGATTCCCTTTCTGGAGAATTTGGAGCATAACCCATAACCACTTCGTTTTTGGGCCTTTCAAAAAAGAATGTTGTGTTGTTCATAATATAATAATTTTAAATGATTAATACTGTCTTTTAGCTTAGAAACTAAAATTCAATTCTGCAAATATATATTTTGTTTTTGGTATTTACAAATTTATCATTACTTTTGTAATACTTTAGAAAGACAAGAAATGAATAAAGAACTAAGTGAAATATCCTCTGAAATTAATGCTGATGAAATTACAATCATCGGTATCTCAACATCCATAGCAGGACTTTCCTTAGTGCAAAAAATCAATTCCCTATTCCAAACCAATCTAAAACTATTTAGGGATTTTGAAACCTACGACAAAGAAACCGGAGAAATATACTATTTCAAAAACTATTACTACTATAATAAACCATATAGGTTAAAGAATTTCCTTCTTTCTAATAAAAATGATGAAAACTTAATCCTCATTAAGGATAAAAAGCTACTAAAAGAGAAGAAAGCATTCGATTATGTCTATATATTAATAGGTAGAGACCATCAGCGTCATGCAGAAGAGCTTATTAGGTCAATTAAAGAAATTCCAAATATATCACTTATCAGAACAATTTATCCTCCTGATATAGAAACAGTCACTCTTGCTTCTAAACCAAATAATAATATAGAGACACTAAGTCTTTTTGAAACAGATGAAAAAAATAAATCCATCACCACGAATAAGAAAAGAACAAAGAAAGACAGCCTAAAAATATCTAATATAATTGAAGATATTGACTATAATATTGGATACACTATGTCTGAGAAACGATTGTTTTTAGGATTCAAACTAACCCTTAGCGATAAGCTCCTTCTTAAAATAAACAATACGATTTCTATTTTTGGCTTAGAAAACATCAAACCAATAAGACCCGAAAACTATCATCTAACACTTTGTTTTATTGGAAACACAAGCAAAAAGCAAACGGATAAGATAAAAGTAATTGTTCAGGATATTTTAGAAGAGCATTACAATAACGACATAGATATAGTTATTAATGGATTGGATTATTTTGAAGAAAAAGATAACCTCATATCTTTATATTTGAAATTTGAAGAAAACCAAGAACTAATAAACTTGAATAATAAGATAAAGGAGGCATTAAAAAACAAAAACCTATATAATCTTAACCGAGACTTTATCCCCCACATAACCATAGCAAGAATCAAGAACTTAAAAGATCAAACAAAGAAAGAAAATATAAAAAAAGACCTTGGAAGAGAATCCGAAAAAGTCAAACTCTCTCCTGTTATTCTTTTTGAAAGCATATCAATTGATAACACAAAAAGATACGATATCCTCCAACTATTTGATATCCCAAAAAGCCTATAAAACTAGAGCAAAGTATCCATTTTGAACTTGCTCAAACCCATTTTTAACTAAGACCTTTTTAGAGGAATCACTCTTTGGGCAAGACTCTGAGACAATATATTT
>JAGNRX010000013.1 GCA_017988355.1 Bacteroidales bacterium
GTATGTTGATTGAACTAAAGTACCGTTTCGTTCAGGAACAACATTATGAGGCATTGCAATTGCTGGCTCAATACTTCTACCTTGTCCTGTTTTTCTACTTGCAAGATATGTTATTTTTTGTCCATCAAACTTGGATGGATCAGTAGAACTAAATTGTTTAAAGTTATTATGTGCATAAGCAATAGCAACATAATAGTACTTCTTATTATTAACAATTGTTTTATCATTAGTAGTAGCAAACTTATCTTCAGTTACTCTAAAAGTATGTTGAATTCCTCTATTTAGACCATCAACCATAACCTTTGGAACTAAATCTCCGATATTGTCATCTTTAAAGTAGTTTACAAGTTTAGAAATTGGTTGATTATTTTGAAGAGTGTCAAAATTCTTTATATCACATTGACCTACAAGTCTTGCTTTATCTTCGTCATAAATATCGGCTACTGAAACTGTATTATCTTTTAATTGGAAGATTTGATATCCTTCAAAATTATAGTATTGATTGTATTTTGTAGTAAGTCTAATAGTATCAAAACTGTAAATATAAGGTAGATTACTTGCATCATAAAGAATTGTATCAACTCTTGCCATCTCATCATATTTAACAGGAATTGAAATATCAATTTTACTAAATGATTCATTTCTGTTATTTGAAGCAGGCGAATCATTAGTTAAGAAAAGAATTAATTCCCTATCTAATTCCTGAATTGTTAAATCTGGAGCATCAGGTCCTTCTAATAAGTTGAAACAGTTATCAAATAATGCTTGACATTTATCATCAATTTGTCTTAGTAATGTAACTGATGCATAAGGTCCGCCTGTAGCTGCTTGTGCAAAAGGAATACCAACAGTAATATAGTTGATAGCACCTGGTTTTAATTCAAAAGGTCCTGCAGATTGCATAAAACGTCTGTCTCCAGAAGAGTTGTTAGAAGATTCTTCAGTCCATCCTCTTGTATCTGTAATATTAGGAACGATTCCTTTTGTTCCCCAATTCCAAATGTCTGTTGTTCCAGGGAACATAAAGTCACAAGGTATATTTCCTGAAGTACCATCAGCACCAAAGGTCATAGTTACACCTGTTTTCCACATTCCTCGTAGATAGTTATAATAGTCTGTTGCTTTATCTGGCTCTCCTTTGGTTGAGTGTCCACTATTTTCATAATAAACAAATCTTCTCATTCCAAAACGTTCGTCATCAATAATACCATTTCCGAAGTTTACACCATTAATGTTTGCTCCGTTTGTGATTTTATCGTTTACATTATACCAATATTGAACAAATCTTTCTGCATCTGCAGTTATTTTTAAAGTATCTAAGATTTTTTGTCCACTACCGTTAAGGATGAATTCATTATTAGCATCTCTTTTTTGATACTGATCTTCATCTAACCAAGCAGCATGTGGTCCGTTTTTAACTAAGTCAATATATACTTTTGGATTATCTATTCCATCTGGATCTAAGTAAGGTCCTTGGAAGAAGTCAATACCAATTGCTGGAGGGTTTCCAGAATATGCTCCTGTTCCAGGGCCATCTGTTGATTTTCCATTATAACAGTATCCTAAACCTCTTTTAACATCACAACCTACAAAGTCATCAAATGAAAAACCTAAGTCTGGGTCAACCCATTGACTAAAATAAGTATTTTGAAGTGTAAAAGTTGAACGGTTTATGATTTCATAAGAATAGAAAGTCATATTATTGATTTCATCATTCATACTAAAAGCAAAAGCTTGTGCACGAATTTCTAAACCGATTGGGTTTGCAGATTTTGATTCTGTGTGAGAGTTTCCTTTATCGTTGAACACCCACCATAGAGTTTCGTCTCCTTTAAGAACTTGGTCAACTAAGATTCCACCATGAACTGGTTGTCCACCTGTTCCAATAGAGTCTTCCATTGTTCTAATTGGATTGTATTTTTGACCACTTTGTTTTGCAACAACTGGACAAAGATCTCCATTAAAGTCATAGTAAGGATAGTCTCCTGCAGCAAAGTTATAAATACCATCACCGTCAACATCCTTAAAAGGAGCTAAATATTTTGTTTGATTTAATTCTGCATAGTTTTCTGGATGTGCTGGCCAAGTTTTAATTGCTTCGGTAATTAAATTTTGATCAGTTGGTCCTCCTATGATTTGTCCTTGAGCATTCTTTTGACATCCTGCTACAAAAGCTTCAACTTCTGCTTTTGTGATACGGAAATGTTTATCCCATTTTTCACATACTGATTTGTTAACAGCAGCATTTTTGTCAACTGTTAATGGACCAGGCCAGAAATCATCTCCATCTTGTCCAAAACGTAATGCAGCAACTCTTAATTGTTTGTTTTCGTCTTGTCCACCAATCCATAATGCAGCACAGAACATCGCAGTACTACTACCATCTTTTGGTACATAATATCTTGCTGTGTTTCCGTCATACCACATATTACCACCAGTGTTAATACGCGCTCTAACATTATTAATACTTAATTCAGCAGAACCTTGAGCTCTTCTACATCTCTCAACTCCAGCAGCGGCGTCCTTTGTCGAGGTTGCAGATTTTTTAACCGCACCTTGAAACTCTCTAGCAAAAACAGGGCTTTGCAAGCTAAGGTAGATTAAAACTAACGTTGTTATTTTAAATATTTGTTTCATCTTTCAATAATTTTCTATCTAATCTAATAATTAAAATGTGTAAGCTACTCCTAAATATACCATTCTTGGTCTTTGATAGTTGTATTCAATATTGTTAAGATACATTGAATAGTAATCTCTGAAAGAATTTGGATCTAATTGGTTCGCAATAATTGTTTGTGTTTCTGGGTCAGTTAGGTAACCATTATCATCTGGGTCACCTGTAACTCCAAACACACTTGCAATATTTTTTGTATTTAATACATTATTTATTCTCGCAAAAAGATTTAATTGGGTCATCTTCTTTCCAACTTTAATATCATAAGATTTATCGATATTAAGGTCAATTCTAAATATCCAAGGAAGTCTTGCTCCATTGAAACTACCAACTATTGATCTTTGTGTATTGCTAAAGTATTTTGTATATGGTCTTCCTGATTGAGCAACTCCTGTTAAGTTAACTCCAAAGTTTTGCAACCATTTTGTTATCTTCACACGTTCTTCACCAGATTGGTCTGTAACAATTCTTTTTGAAGTTGGTCCATTATATTTATCTCCTCCTTGGTAACGGAAGTCTAATTGTAATTTAAACTCATGACGTCTATCATCACCAATAGGATATAACATCTTAATGTTTGGATAACCTGCTTGAATTAATGAAACAATTGTTGATTGTGGTAATCCTGTTGTTCCTTCAGCATATTGTAGAGTGTAGTTTGCGTTAAGACGTAAATTACTTGATCTCTTTAATTCGTATGTAACAGTAAGACCTTTTGTTGTTCTAAAGTCTTGGTTACCGTATGAATAGTATAATGATGTTGGGTCAGCTCCTACATATTGAACTAAAGCAATTAAATCTCTTGTTTCTTTATAGTATGCAGACATAATTAATACTGAAGATCTTGATAATACTTGAGTAAATCCTAATTCGTAGTTAGTAATTTTCTCAGGTTTTAGGTTTGGATTTGTTAGGGTTTGACCTGACTGTCTTTCCATAAATAGGTAATCAACATAATTAGCTTGCCATCCACCTTGAGGACGACGAGCAATCATATCATAAGAAGCCTTGAATTCTGATTTATCACTCACTGGGAATGAAAAAGCGATACGTGGCATTACTATTACTTGTGGTTTATAGTCTTCAAAAGCATCAGTAGAGATTTGATATGGAAGACCTGTGTCATTCAATTTACCTTTTCTAAAAGGAAGTGGTTGACCAGATGCTCCTGAAATATCAGTTGGGTTTGAAACAATTTCACCATTGGCATTATACCAAGTGTTTCCATTTCTATATCCTCTGATGAAACCATCCCTACTTGCATCACTTGTTGTTGTGTTTCCACTTAAGCTATTAACATATACTACATAATCATCTCCAATACTTGAAGGACGATTAGGAATTTCTAATTCTCCTGCAGTGTAAGCAGAGTATAATAAGTAATTATCTTTTAATCCCATTTGGTTTCCGTCGAATCTATCAACACGGAATCCAATATTGAAAATTAAATCTTTAAAGAAGAATTGGTCTTGAACATATCCAGCCATATACACTGGTTGCCATGCACCTAATGTCCTATTGGTTGGGTCAGAGAAGAAGTTTTGAAGGTTTTGTTTTCCTTTAACTGCATTACCTCTATGATCATAACCATAGTATGAAACTATTGAATTGTTTCCTCCATTATTAAATAATTCATCTGCTGAGAACATATCTAATGAGAAAGTTGAAGGGTCATAACTATCAATGTCTATAAATTCTGTTCCATTAACACTTAAACCTAATTTATCTCTCAAAGCTCTATCAAAATAAGTTTGACTTGCTTGGTCGTAAGCTCTATTATAAGTTACATAAGGGATAGAACCAGAATTATCAATTATTGGATTTTCTAAATCACGATATAAGATATGAGAGTTTGCTTCTTGTTTCATAATTGTCCACAAAGAAGATGCTCCTAATGAATATGCACGATATGTTGATTGGTCATATTGGAATCCAAATTCAAGAGAATGCTTTCCTATATCAGCAGAAACTTTAGCTGATAAGTAAACGTTTTGAGTTTCAGATTTTGAATAACCACTTGTTGGATTTCCAACATTTGTCCATGAAAATGTAGTACTAGGGAACATTTGATATACACTACTTGGTCTATCACCATTGGTTAAACCTAAGTAAGATCTGATATAGTCATAATTAATCAAAGAAGATCTAATTGATGAGAAGTTTGGATCATTATAAAGTTGCCAAGTATATCTTGAAAGATCTGGATTTATATCAGATGGTTTGAAATCTACTTGATAGTCTAACCATCCATTATGTTCCATAACATCTTGCATAACTCCACCAATTTCCATTCTTGTTAGTGCGTATGTATTTCTTTTTAATGTATTGAAAGTTCCAACATAACCATATTTGAATAGGTCATCACCATGACGTGGACTAACTGTTTCGTTAAATGATCTTTCATAAGAACCGTTCATATTAAAGATTATATTCTTAATTGTTGAAGTTTCAGAAGGTGAAGAGAATTTTTGTGTAAAGTCTGCCATAATTTGGAAGCTATTACCTTTAGATTCTGAGTTATTAGCGTTATTTAATAGCATTGACGATCCAGAAGGATTCTTACCAATACTATTAACATACTCTCCATTAATTTGAAGAATACTATTATCAGAGAAACGAATATCTAATCCGCCTTCTAAATAAATACCATTACTCCACATATTAGGCTTTCTTCCTACTTGTTCAAAGTCTGATAATCTTAGGAAAGATGCAGTGTTGTAAACAGCACCTGAAGCTGGGTCAAGTGTTAAAGGATTTGCATCAAGAAAAGTTTGCTTGTCTCCTTTTAACATATAGAAATAACTGTCAGAAGGTCTGCTTAATGGGTCTTGAGTGTATGAATTGTATCCAGATAAACGGAATCCAATTATACTTTTCTCTATTCCATCAGAGGATTTCTTTGTGTACATAGGTCCTGACAAATAAAATTCAACTCTATGAAATCCTCTTGTGTCAAAAGGTTCAGAGGTTTGATATCTAAGCATTCCACTAAATTTGTTTTCTGGTGGTCTTAGAGTAATATTTGTTGTTCCTCCGATAGACTCTCCGTAACGTGCTGGAGTTCCTCCAAGAATAACTTGAATTTCAGCAATAGCTTGTTTTGGAAGATTAACACTTCCTTTTTTTGCTACTCCATTAACATAAGTTACCATCCCTGACTCTCCACGAGCAGTTCCAGCACCTCCGTCAACGTCTGAAATACCACCAACTGTTGCAATAATTGCATCAACAGTATTTGCGGCCATCTTATCAATGTCCTCATTGGTGATACGTTTTCCTGTTTCTGCTGTTCCAGATTCAAGAAGTGGAACAACATAGCCTGTAATAACGACCTCTTCAATTGCAGTAGAAGAAGGTTCTAAGCCTAAGCTTCCTCCTGGTGAATAACCTGTCGCTGTTACACGAACACCTGTTTTCATTGCTTTTTTGTATCCAACAAAACTTGCAATGACATCATAATTTCCAGCGTTCAAAGGCTTAATTTGGTAGTTACCATCCAAATCTGTTTGAGCGCCTCCTTTTTGTTGACCTCCTTGTTCAACAATAACATTTACGAACGGCATTGGTTCGCCTGTCTTAGCATCGGTAATTGTACCCGTTAAAGTTCCTTGTGAGTACAAAATTAAACTGGTTGTTAAAAACAAACCTAGAGTAAAGAATAATTTTCTCAACATATTTCTTTTTTTATATTATTTATGTAAAGAATGAAATTTCATATCTATATACTTTTGTCAATGAAAGGGTTATTTAATATTGTTGAGTAAATAACTGCCTTTCTTAAATCAAATTCATCTTCTTCCTTTATTTCGAAACTATTTTGTTTATCTTCTATTATTTTTTTCTTAATAGTTGGTTCCGGCTTACTTTTCTCTTTAACCGGCTCGATATCTTTTTTTACAATATTTTGTCCTTCTATATCATTGAAAAACTCTCCAAAAATCTCTTCAAATAGGTTTTTCTTCTTCTTTTCTTCAAATATTGGTGGCGTAGAATCGCTTATTTGCTTACCCAAAGATGAAAATAATCTTTTGGATATCAATGCAAAAACTGCTATTCCTATTAAAACATATATACTCATATTGTCATATATTTAATCCACAAATTTAGATAAAAAACTGATATAACCAAAATTAAAATACTAAATACGTATTATTAAGTCTTATTTTGTTTTAATCTTTAAAGCCTTTTTGTTATTTTGTTTTCTAATTAACAAATACGTGATTGGATTTGAGATAAACAAAGTAGAGAATACTCCAGATGTTGTTCCAATAAGTAATGCAAATGCAAATCCTCTTAAAACATCACCTCCAAAAATTATTATAATTAATAGAGATAAGAATACCGTACCTATAGTATTAACTGTTCTACTTAATGTTTGATTTAGTGAAAGGTTCATAATATCCCCAAATTCACGATTAGGATATAGTTTTACATTTTCACGTATTCTGTCAAAAATAACTACAGTGTCGTTAATTGAGAATCCAATTACTGTAAGTACAGCTGCGACAAAGTTCATATCGACATCCATACTAAAGTTCAGCAATCCTCCAAGAACAGAGAACATTCCAATAGTAAACAATGCGTCAAATGCTAATGCTGTTATTGCTCCAAGACTGTATTGCCATTTTGTGAACCTAATTGCAATATAGATAAACATTGCTATCAATGAGAATATAACTGCAATTATAGCAGAAGTTTTGGTGTCATCAGCAATTGTTGGTCCAACAACTTCTGAACTGATTATCCCAAGTGGAGATTTTAATGTTGATTGATATTGTTCAATACTTATAGTTTTATCCGCATAAAACTGTTTAGTACCGTTAAATATTTTTGCAACAACTTCTTTCTTAACATCTTCATTATCTTCTTTAACCTTGTAGTCTGTTGTTATTTTAACTTGATAGTTAGGTCCGAAAGTTTTCACCTCAGGAGATGATCCAAATTCCTTTTCAAGAGAAGTTCTGATCTCGTTTACATTAACATCTTTATCAAATCTAACGACATAAGTTCTTCCTCCTGTAAAGTCAATTCCATAATCTAATCCTTTAACAGCAATGAAACCTATTAATATGATAGCGATAGAACCGAAGATAATCAATTGTTTCTTTGAAGATTCAACAAATTTATATTTTGGATCAACTAAGAAATTAGCCATTAGTTTATTTGAAAAACTAAGTCTATTCTTTAATGATTTAATAGTAAGCATCCATTCCATTGTTAGACGAGAAATGAATATACTTGTAAATAATGATGTTAAAATACCTATAGATAATGTTATTGCAAAGCCCATAACAGAACCTGCTCCAAAATAAGCTAAGATAATACCTGTTATTAATGTTGTAACGTTTCCGTCAATAATAGCAGAATATGATGCTTTGTATCCATCAGCTATTGCATTATTGATATTCTTTCCTAATCTCAACTCTTCTTTTATACGTTCGTTTATAATAACGTTAGCATCTACAGCCATTGCTAAAATCAACACAATACCAGCAATTCCTGATAATGTCAGAACAACTCCAATTGAAGCTAAAACTCCAAATAAGAAGAATAAGTTTACTATTAATGCAGTACAAGCTGCAATACCACCATAACTATAAAGGAATAGCATATAAGCAAATACTATAGTTAATGATAAGATAAATGATATAAATCCAGCTCTAATTGATTCTTCCCCTAAAGATGGTCCAACAATTGATTCTTGAACAACTTTTGCAGGAGCTGTTAGCTTACCAGATTTTAAGATATTTGCTAAATCCTTTGCTTCTTCAATTGAGAAACTTCCAGATATCTCTGATCGACCTCCACTAATTTCACTATTTACCCTTGGTGCAGAATAAACAACATCATCCAAAACAATAGCAATGCTACTACCAATATGTGTCCCTGTAATCTTTCCCCAAGTCCTTGCTGCTTCTGCTTTCATAGACATTGAAACCACAGGACGACCTTGTTGGTCAAAATCTTGACGAGCATCATCAATGACATCTCCATCTAAAAGAGCATTCTTTGCTTTATTAGTATATTGTATTACGTATAATTCAAATTCGTTAGTTTTTGATATTGGTTGAGCACTCCAAAGGAACTTAACATCGGATGGAAGAACCTTTGCAGCTCTTTCAAGTTGGCGATTAATTTCTTTTTGAGCGGTTGCGGTTGCTGTTCCAACTACTGTCGGAGCTAAGTCTCCTCTGTTTAACCTTGTGAACAAATCCAATAACGGTCTCTTATTATTTAATAATGTATCTTTTTTAGCAACTGGCTTTTCTACATTATTAATTAGAGTATCTTCAACCAACGTTTCATCTTTCTCTTCACCTAAGTTTGATAAGAATTCATCAGCAGCTCCTAAAGATTGGAAAACCTTACCAGCATCACCTGCTAACCAAAATTCCAATTGTGCTGTTCCTTCCAACAATCTACTAATACGTTGTGGGTCTGAAACCCCTGGCAATTCAATAAGAATTCTTTCTGAGGCTTCTAGTTTTTGTATTGTCATTTCAGAAACTCCGAACTTATCGATACGTTTAGTTAGAACTTGGAATGTTCTATCAAATGCATCTGTACATTCTTTTTTGATTGCAGAAAGAACTTCTGAATTTGTAGAGTTTGTTGTAATTCCACTTTCTTTTAATTTCACTCTGAAAAAAGCAGATAAATTTACTTTACTTGTTTTTTCTGTTTCATTAACGATCTCTTCGAAAGAAGTGTAAAAATTCTTTCCACTAAGTTTTTGACGTTCGATTGATTGATCAACTAATTTCAAAAATGCAGGATCATTAGGGTTTGTTGCAAGATTTCTCACTACATCAACAGTAGAAACTTCCATCTTAACATTCATCCCTCCTTTTAAGTCAAGACCCATCCCAACTTCTCTTGCCTTACATTCTTTAAATGTGAAAGGACGCATCCAAAGAAAGTTATAAACAGTCTTTTCAGAAATTGAGTCTAAATAATTCAATTCTCTTTCGTTAGAAATTGAGTCAAAAAGTTCTTGCTCTCTTAATACATCTCCATTTGCTAATGTTTTTGCTAAATTCTTAGCATAGCTATTTACTGCATATTCCTTAGCATCCCTTTCTACTTTTTTAGAAAAGTAGGTGAATGATAATTGATACAGACATACCAAAGAGAAGATAATTACAATAATTTTAATAGCACCTTTGTTTTGCATATATTATAATGATTTGTTTTAAAAATACACATTTTTTAGAATTTGCAAAGATAGAATTTTATTTTATAACTCCCTAATATCAACAAAAAATTTACTTGCTAATGATTATTGAAAACAATTATTTTTCATTCAATCAAAAGTTTAAAGCCAATTATTAAAAAAAAACAGACGAAATAAAACTCATATCAACAAAATATTATAGCTTTGCACATTGAAAAATCATTAAAAATTTGTAAACATGACAGAAAAATTACGCACATCAATGAGAGATTCCAAGACTATGCGCTGGATTGCTCTTCTATTGATTTCATCAACAATGTTTTTTGCATACTTCTTTGTTGATGTCGTTGCCCCATTAAAGACTTTATTAGAACAAGATCCTTATTTTTGGTCTAACGAAACATTTGGTATGCTTGGAGGATCAGAGTTCTTCCTAAATGTATTTGCAGGATTTCTAATTTTATCAGGGATTATCCTTGATAAAATGGGTATAAGATTTACTTTAAGACTATCCGGAATTCTTATGCTTGTAGGTGCTACTATTAAATGGTATGCAGTAAGCTCTTACTTTGTTGGAACAGAAATTCAAGGTTTCTTAAATTCTTTTATTGAAGGTGTTCCTGCTTCTGCAAAACTAGCTTTCTTTGGATTTTCAATCTTTGGAGTTGGTGTTGAAATGGCTGGTATCACTGTTTCTAAGACTATTGTAAAATGGTTTAAGGGAAAAGAACTTGCACTTGCGATGGGTCTTGAAATGGCACTTGCTCGTTTAGGGGTTTTCGCAGTATTCCAACTTTCTCCTATATTTGCTAAAGATGGTGGAGTTTCAAACTCTGTATTCTTTGGAGTATTATTCCTATTAATTGGTTTTATCACATTCTTTATCTATACATTTATGGATAAGGCTCTTGACAAACAAACAGGAGAAGGTGCAAATATGGACCCTGAAGATGAATTCAAGGTTTCAGACCTTAAAAAGATTATTACAAACCCAGGATTCTTAGCAATTGCAGGACTATGTGTTTTGTTCTATTCAGCAATCTTCCCATTCCAAAAATTCGCAACAGATATGTTAGCTTCAAAACTAAGCATTGACGCGGTTATTGCAGCAAGATATGTATCATTCTTCCCTATTGGAGCAATGGTTCTAACCCCATTTATTGGTGCTTTCTTAGATTTTAAAGGAAAGGGTGCAACAATGATGATGTACGGAGCAATATTATTAACTATTTCACATCTAATTTTTGCATTAGTTCCCGAAGCATCTTTCACACCAGTTGTAGCAATAGCAACAATAGTTATTTTAGGCGTTGCATTTTCTCTTGTTCCTGCATCAATGTGGCCTTCACTACCTAAAATTATAGATGAAAAGTACTTAGGCTCAGCTTATGGATTAATATTCTATATCCAAAACATTGGTCTATTATTAGTTCCTATGTTAATTGGATATGCATTATCAGTTTCAAACCCTGGAGTTGCAGAACAAATACAAGCAGAAGTTGTGGGTGCAAGATACAACTATACAGTACCAGAACTAATATTCGCAGGCTTTGGAGTTGCAGCATTTTTCCTTGCAATAATTCTAAAAAGAATTGACAAGAAAAAAGGATACGGCTTAGATATACCAAATAAAAAGAGTTAACATATTAGAATAATATTCTTCTAAAAGTCTGCATATAACCTTGATAAGTTGTGTGCAGACTTTTTTTTATTATCTAAATTTAATGAATTGAAGATATGGGGAAATGAATCACTGATCTACGAGAATGAATCACTGAAAGAATTTACTGAATCAAAGAAAGAATTTCGTGAATCAAAGGAATAAAAAATTAGATCAGTGATTCATTTAAACAAAATTTAAAAGCGGGATATTCAATGCATTAATCACATAAATTTACAGATATTTCTCTATTTCCAGTCTTTATCTTCTAGTTGAAAAACTTCATCAACAGATTTTCCAAATACAAATGAAATCTTCATTATAACTGTTGCGGAAGGGACATACTTCTCTAGTTCTATGGCATTTATAGTCTGACGAGAGACCCCTATCCTATCAGCCAAGTCTTGTTGCGACATTTTCAACACCGCTCTCTCAACTCTAATATTATTCTTCATTTCGCAGTGATTTTTTTAAACGGTAAAGCTCAAAATTAAACTTAAAGATAAATAATATTAGAAAAAGATAAATATCATACATTATAACAGCGATATAAACAGTACCATATAGGAATAATGTCAGGAGAATAAATATAAGATAACCAACAATCATTGACCAAACCAAAGATTGCTCTCTTATCTTAGAAATATACTCATCTTCATTCTTATGCCTAGAAAAAGCAATAAAACTTAGACCAATTACTATAAGAACTGGTAGTAGAGTACTAGCAAATGATGTCTTGGCAATTGTAAAAAAAGCATTATCTTTTGGATTATTTCCAAAAAAAGAAGAGAGATCCATTTCTGCATAAATTGCAGGCATATAAACAGTAAAGTCCCAGGCTAAATCAAAGATTTTTGCTATTAGCATATACAGCATAACTGGTAACGTAACTATCCAACCGATTTTCTTAAAATACGTTGGGAATAAATAAGATTTCTTCATAACGGTAATTTTTTAATTGTTTAACGCTACAAAAGTATAGTATATTATTCAAATTGACAAATAAACTTTACATTTTATAATATTTATTTTCTATTTCATTGCAAATAATGATTAATTCTATCTTGTTAGTCTATTTATAATTGATTGGTGTTCTGGGTAATAATTAATCAGTTCGTCCACATTTGCAAGCTCAAAATCATTAAAAGAAAACATAGGACTGACTGCGCAGCTTACTAAGGCGAAACCTTTTTTGGAAGGAATACCAGCTGCAAACCA
>JAGNRX010000140.1 GCA_017988355.1 Bacteroidales bacterium
AATAGATAAAATAATAAAGACTCTTTCAGATGATGCTCCAAATGCAGTTTCTAAGGGAGGAGTTATTGCAAAGGGATATGATAATGAGCTTGATGAGTTAAGAGAACTTGCTTATCATGGGAAAGATTACCTTCAAAAACTACAACAGAGAGAGACCATAAAAACAGGTATTTCATCTTTGAAGATTGGCTTTAATAACGTATTTGGTTATTATCTTGAAGTCACAAACTCACATAAAGACAAGGTGCCTTTGGAGTGGATAAGGAAGCAAACCTTAACCAATGCTGAAAGATATATTACAGAGGAATTAAAAGAATATGAGACAAAGATTCTTGGAGCTGAGGCTAAGATATTAGAAATTGAAACAAGGATATATAATAAATTACTAACAGAAGTCTTGCCTTATGTTAGTGTCTTGCAAAAGAATTCAGCCATAATTTCAGAGTTTGATTGCTTATTGTCTTTTTCAGAAATAGCAGTAGAAAACAACTACGTTCGTCCAACAATAAATGATGGCTATTCAATTAAGATTGTTGAGGGAAGGCATCCTGTTATTGAGAAAATGCTGCCTAAAGGAGAGCCTTATATTTCAAATGATTTGTTTTTGGATAAAGAGACCCAGCAGATAGGAATAATCACAGGTCCCAATATGTCAGGTAAGAGTGCATATCTAAGGCAAAATGCTCTAATAGTTCTAATGGCTCAGATAGGTAGTTTCGTGCCTGCTAAGAGTGCTGATATAGGAATAGTAGATAAGATATTCACAAGGGTAGGGGCATCTGACAATATTTCATCAGGAGAAAGTACGTTTATGGTTGAAATGAACGAAACAGCCAGTATATTAAATAACTTATCCGACAGGTCACTTGTCCTCTTAGACGAAATTGGGAGAGGAACAAGCACTTATGATGGAGTTTCGATTGCTTGGTCAATTGCATCCTATATTCACGATAATCCAAAATACAGAGCTAAGGTTTTGTTTGCAACCCACTACCATGAATTAATTGATATGGAGGGAACTTATTCCAGAATAAAGAATCTCCATGTTACTGTTAAGGAAATAGGTAAGCAAATCATATTTTTAAGGAAGATAGCAAGGGGAGGAAGTTCTCAAAGTTTTGGTATTCATGTTGCAAGACTTGCTGGAATGCCTAAGAAGGTCTTGGATGAGGCAGAGGAAATGCTTGAGATGTTGGAGAAAAGACAAAAGCCAAATAAACCTAAGCCAACATCTAAAACTAAGCAAAAACAAGAAGACCCATTCCAATTGAGTTTTATTCAACTTGACGACCCATTACTTTTAGAAATAAAGGAAGATATCTTAAATACAGATATTGACAACCTTACGCCGATGGAAGCCTTGATGAAGTTAAATAATATAAAGAAATTAATAGAAAAAGTGTAGAATAATTTGGTAAAAAGAAAAATATTAGTAATTTTGCACCCTCAATTCAAGCGAAAGTAGCTCAGTTGGTAGAGCACAACCTTGCCAAGGTTGGGGTCGCGAGTTCGAGTCTCGTCTTTCGCTCAAAAAAGAAAGTCGCTCTGATGGTGGAATTGGTAGACACGCAGGACTTAAAATCCTGTGAGCATTGCGCTCGTGCGGGTTCAAGTCCCGCTCGGAGTACTTCAAAACCCTCGAAACATTAATTTGTTAGAGGGTTTTTCTTTTTTATATATACTATCCTTTCTTATTCTCTTTTCATCCCTCTTCATTATCATCAAATACTATCATTATATACATAAATAGGTTATATGTTCTTTTTATGCATAGGAATTTATTTTACATTGGTTTTTTTGATATATTTGCAGAATCTTAAAAGTAAAATGTTAATAATACATCTCAATAACTATATAATGAAGAAATCAATATTTATTTTTTTAACCTTAGTATTAGGAATTAGTCTAAACGCAAAAGCTGAAGATTTTTCAGCAGTTTATAATGGTAAAACAATCTATTATAATATTACTTCTTCGAGTTCCCCTTACACTGCTGCGGTAAAATCTTCGGGTTCTTCTGCCAATTCTTATTCAGGAGTGATTTCAATTCCTGATTCAGTATTATATAGTGGTAATTATTATAAAATTACTTCAATTAATAACGGTGCTTTTAATGTCTGTAATTCATTGACGTCAGTATTTATTCCTTCATCTGTTATTTCAATTGGTAATTATGCTTTTAGGATATGTACTTCATTAACCTCTATTACTATTCCTAGTTCTGTTTCTTCAATAGGGCTGGCTGCGTTTTCTGGTTGCAGTGGACTAACCTCAATAACTATCCCATCCTCTGTTTCAATAATAGGTAATCTAGCTTTTCAAAATTGCACCTCTTTAGATACAGTTTTCTTTAATGCTATTAACTGCAATATTAATGACTCTCAGACTGGTCCTATTTTTATTGGTTGCATTAATTTGAATTCAATAATAATTGGAGATAATGTAATTAGGATTCCAGGAAATGTTTTCAATGATTGTACAGGACTCACCTCAATAATTATTCCTGACTCTGTTATATCAATTGGTGTTTCTGCTTTTCAAAATTGTAGTAGTTTAACTTCAATCACTATTCCTTCTTTTGTTACTTCAATTAGTAATAATACCTTTTATGGTTGCACTGAACTAACTTCTATTACTATTCCTAATTCTATTATCTCAATTGGTGAAAGTGCTTTTAAAAACTGCACATCTTTAGATACAGTTTTCTTTAATGCTGTTAATTGCAATGTTATGGGTACTAACTCTAATTTTGTTTTTGATGGTTGCAATAATTTGAGTACAATAATATTTGGAGATAATGTAAATAATATTCCCAAGAATGCTTTTAAAGATCGCATAGGTATAACCTCTGTAAAAATTTCCTCTTCTGTTATTTCCATTGGTGCTTTTGCTTTTGATGGTTGCATAGGGCTAACTTTACTAAATATCCCTAATTCTATTACCTCAATTGGTGGTGGTGCTTTTCATAATTGTACATCTTTAGATACAGTATTTTTTAATCCTATTAATTGCCATACTATGTCAAATGTACCCTATGAGGTTTTTCGTGGTTGTAGCAATTTTAAGACTTTAATAATTGGTGATAGTGTTCAAGTTATTCCAAATTATGCTTTTAGAGGTCGCAGTGGACTAACTTCAGTAAATATTCCTTCATCTGTGACTACAATTGGTGCTAGTGCTTTTTATGAATGCAGTGGAATAAAAAAAATCACTATACCTTCTTATGTTACTAAGATTGGTAATCTTGCATTTACCTTATGTTCCTCTTTAGATACAGTTTTCTTTAATGCTATTAATTGCGATACTACGGGCTCTTTTGATAATCCTATTCTAGGTAATTGCATTAATTTTAAGACTTTAATAATTGGAGATAGTGTTCAAAGTATTCCTTCATATGCTTTTTATTATTGTAATAAATTGACTTCTATTACATGTAAATCAATAAGTCCTCCGTCTGTTCAGAGCACTAGCTTTAGTTATGTAAGTAAGTCGATTCCTTTTTATGTTCCTTGTTTATCTAAATCATATTATCAATCTGCAGCGAATTTGAGTGCTTTTACCAATTTTATTGGTGTTACAACTCCTACTTTTATTTCTGCTACTATTTGTCAAGGTGACACTTACAATAATTATGGGTTTTATTTTATTGCCAACACATCTGGATTATACACACAAAATATCCAGTTAATTAATGGTTGTGATAGTGTTATAAACTTAAATCTTATTGTAAACCCAAGTTATAATGATACCATATTTGCAAAAATCTTTAATGGTCAAACTTATAATCAATTTGGGTTTAATGAAACTAATAAAGGGTTTTACACACAAAACTTACAAACAGCAATAGGTTGTGATAGTATTGTAAATTTAAGTCTTAGTTTTGAACCAATCTATGTTGATACAATTTCTGCTTCTATTTGTCAAGGACAAACCTATACACTATATGGATTTAATGAAGATTCTATAGGATTTTACACCCAAAGCCTAATAACATCTGAAGGTTTTGACAGTATTATAAATCTAAATCTTATGGTAAACCCAATTTATAATGATACAGTTTATGCTGAAATCTGTAATGGAGATACTTATAATCAATTTGGATTTAATGAAAGCGCAGCAGGTTTATATACCAAAAGCTTACAAACAACAAAGGGTTGCGATAGTATGATAA
>JAGNRX010000141.1 GCA_017988355.1 Bacteroidales bacterium
TTTCTTTTAACAATGCAAAGATATTTCCGCCTTGTTAAAGATTCCTTACCATATTGTTACATAAAAATTAAGTTTTTATAAGGAAGAAGGAAATAAATCCAATCTCATACCCCCTTAATTGCTCATTGCTATTTCGGTATTAAGAAAACAAGGATTCCTTTCTTTGTTTTGAGATGTCCTTTCTTTGCTTCAAGATTTTATATCTTTGTTTCAAACTTTTGTTTCAGCGTTTCAAACTCACGACATGCCCATGTCAGACTCGCTCACATGGGCATGTCACGATAGCTCACATGGGTATGTCAGCACTGCTCACATACCCATGTCACGCAGTGTGACATACCCATGTCACGAGTTCAATTCTTCGTTAAAATAGTTAGGCTCTTTGTATCAATACTTTAAAGCTGCATATTATTGGGTTTTATTGAAGTTTTTTCGGTCGTTTTTCGGCGTTATTATATAAAAAAAGCGAGCAATTATATCAAATAATTGCTCGCTAGATTTAATCTATTTTAGATTTATAGATTTTCTTTTTATCTCTATTTTTTGAAATTTTCTTTTCCTTTTTCTAAGAATGAAACAAAGTTAGATACACTCCTATCATAACCTTTTGGTTCTTGAAGTAGGTTGCCATCAGCGTCCATAAGAACATATAGAGGTTGTGCATTAACGCTATATTGTTCTATTTGATAGTTGTGGTTTTTCTTTCCAAGGGTCTTAGCTACTTTGCCGTCCTTAAGGGTTACCCATTCTGATTCTGGAAGTTTGATTGTGTTGGCATCGGTATAAAGGGCTACCATAACATAGTCCTGGGTTAGTATGGTTTTTACTTGTTTGTCTTCCCAAACATAGTATTCCATTTCTCTACAATTTGCACATGTCTTGCCTGTAAAGTCAACAAATATTGGTTTGCCTACTTTCTTTGCATAGGCTTTTGCTTCCTCAAGATCGAAAAAGCCATCGAAGCCTGTTGGGTAGTGAAGTAAGTCGACGTATTTTCTATCGGCTGGTAGGGCATTTTCAGATGTTGCTTGCAAAGTTCCTTTTGGGGTGTTTTCTATTATTGAGCGTTCGATGTTGAAGTCTTGTGTTGTCATTGGAGGAATATAGCCTGAGATTGCTTTTAGTGGTGCTCCCCAAAGTCCTGGAACCATGTAAAGGGCAAAGGAGAAGGTTATAATGGAAAGGAATAAACGTCCTACACTAATTTGTTTTACGTCATCATCTCCTTTAAATTTAAGTTTACCAAGTAGGTAGAATCCAAGAAGAGTAAATACTACTATCCAAAGAACAAGATATGTTTCTCTATCTAATAGTCTCCAGTCTGCGCTTAGGTCTGCCATTGAAAGGAATTTAAGCCCTAGGGCTACTTCTAAGAAACCAAATACTATCTTTACTGTATTTAGCCAAGAGCCTGACTTAAGTTTTGAAAGGACTTGAGGGAACATTGCAAGCATGGTGAAAGGTAGGGCAAAACCAAGGGCAAAGCCTATCATGGATACGAAAAATACAAAGCTGGTTGTTGAACTTGATGCTATTCCCATAAGTGCTGCTCCAAGAATTGGTCCTGTGCATGAGAAAGAAACAAGAACTGTTGTTAGGGCAATGAAAAAGGCTCCCATATATCCACCTTGATCGGCTCCTTTGTCGGATTTGTTTATCCAAGATGCAGGTAGTCTTATTTCAAATAGTCCAAAGAATGAGAAAGCAAATAACATAAAGATAATAAAGAATGCTACGTTTGGCACCCAGTGGGTAGATATTAGGTACATTGCGTCTTTCCCTAATATAAGTGTAAGAAGTAGTCCTAGTACTGCAAAAATAAAGATTATAGATCCTCCAAAGAAATATGCTTCTTTAAGTCCTTGTTTTTTGTTTTTGTTACCCTTCATAAAGAAACTAATGGTCATTGGAACCATTGGGAAAACGCATGGAGTAAGTAGGGTTAGAAGACCAGCTCCCAAAGAGATTAGGAAAACCATTAGCATTGAGTTGCTGCTCTTTGCCTTATCTTGGGTTACGCTTAGGGTTGAGGTTTCTGAACTTGTTTCAACGATTTCTTCTGTTTGAGTTTCTTGTTCAACAACTGCTTCAACTATTTCTGAGGCCTTTGGATTTCCTTTAACGCTAAAGCTAAACTCTACATCATCAGGTGGAACACAGCTACCCTTTTCGCATAACTGAAAATTAACTGCTCCTTTTACTTTAAAGTCTTTTTCATCTAATACCTTAATTCTTTGAGTGAATTTAGCAGAGTTTTCAAAGTGACGTGTAGTGTCTTTTGCATATTTATCGTAATTAGAAATAGGTCTTGGTTCATTAACTTTTCCTATTTTTTTGTAGGAATTGCTTTTCTCAAAACTAAATTCAATAGGAAGCTCTGTTCCTTTTGTGTGTTGAGAATAGATATGCCAACCTTTATCAAGACTAACCTTTAGTTCTAATTCAACAATTGAATCGTTTATTTGATTGGTCTTAAAGCTCCATTTGGCTTGAGAGAAGACGTTATTTGCAATTACAAGGATTGCAATTACGAGTATTATTTTTATTTTTCTCATGTGTTGTTAAATCTTTTGTTTTAACGGTGATTTACTTAATTTATATTATCGTATCCAAGAAGATGGATTCTGTCTATTATTACCTTTCCAAACTTGGAAGTTGAATTCAGAAACATTATCGCTATTTGTATATACTGTTCCAAGCTTTTGTTTTGTTGAGACTTTTGAGCCATTTGAAACGTTGAGAGAGGAAAGATTAGTATATACTGTAAGGTATTCTCCATGACGGATTATAACGATTTGTTGCCCATTTGGACCTGTGAAAATCTTTGAAACAACTCCATCAAAAACAGCTCTAATTACTGCTCCCTTTGGTGTACGGATATCGATTCCGTTATTGTCAATCATAATTCCTTTTATGTCGGGGTGAGGGTGTGTTCCGAAAGAACTTGTCACAACTCCCTGTTCTGCTGGCCAAGGTAGTTTACCTTTATTTGCAGAAAAACTATTTGAAAGCTGAACCTCTTCAGGTGTAGCACTCATAACATATTCTTGCTTTTTCTCTCCCTTTGGACTAGACTCCTCTACAGGTTTGGTAGTACTCTTTTTAGCTATCTGAGTCTGCCTTTTAACCTCTGCAGCAATTGCTTGGTCTATTTGTCTTTGCAGCTTTACCCTTATATTTTGTTTTTCTTTAATCTGTTTTGCTAGTTGCTTTTCCTTATTGCTAAGTTGGTTTATACTCCTTTGCTTAACCACTTGCTCTGTTGTTAAAGCCTTTTTGTTATTTTCTTCTTGTTGAAGGAGACTTTCTTGGTTGGATTTTTTAATGGTTAGTTCACTGGTTCTTTTTTCCAATTCGTCAGATTTCTTAGCAATGTTTTGCATCATATTCTTTTGCATATCGCCATACTGACGAAAGAATACATATCTTTGATAGGCTTGGCGATAGTCCTTTGAATCAAAAATAAATAGGATTTTATCGGTTGCCTTTCGGTTCTTTTGAGCATAACGGAGCATCTTAGCGTATTCCTTTTTCAATACTTCGATTTCGTTTTTTAGCTCACTAATAGTTTTTTGTGTGGTTTTGATTTCTCCATTCAAGATACTCATCTGTTTGGAGATATTGTTAATAAGATTTTGTCTGGAGCTTATTTTCTTTTTCAAAATTGAGAGCTCAGAGGCTGACATCCTCTTGGTGTTCTTTGTTTCATTCAATATAGCATTTATAGCATTTATCTCTCTCTCTATCTTAGCCTTTTCATCTTCAAGCTTCTTCCTATCTTGGGAAAAAGATGAGATACTAAAAACGAGGAATAAACAACTAAAAACGAAGGTCCTTAGATAAAAACTCTTGTGGTTAAACTTATTACAAAACATCACTTTAATAAAAAATTAATTGACAAAATTACAAATAATAAATCATATATTAGCTATTCTTGTTATTATCTTGACTTTATTATTGTTATGGTTTACTATTTCTGATCGACTAATTATATCTCTCATAATTAATAAGCTTAAAATTTATATGGCCTAAAAATTAATTGATATGGTTATTTAGAAAATAAATATATATCTTTGCAGCATTAATTAGTTATAATAACTATTTGTTATTTTTAAAATTATTTGACATGAGCCAAGACAATGCTGTTTTAAGAAGATATTCTGA
>JAGNRX010000142.1 GCA_017988355.1 Bacteroidales bacterium
ATACCAAATAATCATAACTGCTATCAGCCCTATATACTGAGAAAGAACAGTTCCAAGGGCTACGCCTTCTATTTTCATATTTAGCTTGAAGACAAAGAAAAGACTTAAGACTATGTTCATCACATTTATTAGAATTGCTATATACATTGGGGTCTTGGAATCTTGCATACCAATTAGCCATCCTTTGATTGCATACATTCCAAGCGTTGCTGGTGCTGCCCAAACTACAATAAAGAAATATCTTAGTGCAAGGTCAATTACTCCGTTTTTGTTTTCAATGAAATGCTGTGCGGCAAGAGATATTGGGTATTGTAATATGATTAGGAAAAATGATATTATTAGGGCAATTATTGATGCTCTGGTTAATATGTTAATTGCTTCTTTTAGGTCTCTCTTGCCATAGCTCTGTGCAGTAAAGCCACTTGTTCCCATTCTTAGGAAACCAAAGTTCCAGTAGATAAAGTTTATTATCATTGTGCCTACTGCGATGGCTCCGATATAGTCAAGGTTTGATACTTTGGTGTCTAAATGTCCTACAATTGCAGTGTCAACAAGTCCCAAAAGAGGAACTGTTAGATTGGTTATAATGTTTGGGAAGGCTAAGCTTAGTATTCGCTTATTCATTAGTTGAAGTGGTGGTAGGGGTTTGCTTTGTCCTTATTAGTTTTTTGAAATATTTTATATGCCAAAAGATGTGAATTATGGCAACTAAGGTCATTGCAATTCCAAACTCTACGTGGAGCTTAAGACTTGAAAGATATAATGGTTTAAGAAATTCAAACTGATAATTTAACTGAACTACTAAAAGGAAGCCTAATATACAAGAAACTAAAAAGGTTATTAGGAGTATTGTATTCCAAAACTTTCTATGAGTAAGTTTTTTCATCCTTCCTGCTCTAACAAGCATCAAAGTTAAGAAATAGGCTAATAGTGTGATTGAGGTTATTCCTACTAAGCGATATGGCTTGGGTGTTTTAATGTTCTCAAAAGACTCAATTGCTTCTTCCTCGTCTTGAATCTCCCTACTTCGTTTTGGATTAAGCTTATCTGTTTTTTCAATTGCAACAACAACTGCCTCAACAATTGTATCTTCTCCATCAATAAACATCTCTTCACTAACACTATCAATATCTGATTTTTGAATTGATGTGTCTATTTCTTGCTTCTTAGGATCAGTTTTCTTGGGATCTATTTTTTGGGAATTTGACTTTAAGTTAGGATTTCCATGTTTTGTCAATTGCTTTTCTCTTTTTTTAGTTGGCTTCTCTTTTCCAACAAGAGGGAGGTCACAATATCCATCTCCGTCCTCATCAATAAACCTTCCACACTCGCCCTCGCAATTCACCTTTCCCTTTGGACATTGTGCATGCAAGGAGTTATAGCTTAATGTACTTAATAGTAAAAATAGTAAAAATAGAATTTTAGATTTCATTTCAAAATAAAAATAGTGTTTTTTTAATTGCTTACAGAATATCTGCAAAATTAAGAATAAGTTTTGAACCTTACACTATTTATACATCAAATCTATTAGGTTGCTTTTGAGCGTAGGTTTCGTATTCCTTTTTTATTCTAGTGAATGTTTCCTCAACAGTGATTATTTCATCTGCTATGTATGCATTCTTACCTGCAAAGCAAAATCCTCTATCTAATTTACCATAATATGCATTAAGAAGCGCTCTCATTATACAATATGGGCTTTTCTCAACATTACATGTCTTTATACAATGGTGAGTACAGTTGGTTGGATGACGTTCTCCTCTTTTCACACTTTCAAGAAAGGCATTGTTAATTGCTCTTCCTGGCATTCCAACAGGGCTTTTAATGATTACCACGTCTGTTTCTTTTGCATCAATATAGGATTGTTTAAACTCTTGTGAGGCGTCACATTCCTTAGTTGTTACAAAACGCGTTCCCATTTGAACTCCTGCTGCACCAAGATCCATGATTTTATAGATATCATCGCCATAGTATATTCCTCCTGCTGCTATAACAGGAATTTTAACTCCGTATTTCTCTTCAAAAACACGAACTTGTTGAATTACTTTTGGAACTGTTGTCTCTAATGAAAACTCTTCAGAATCTAAGTCTTCTAATTTATAACCTAAATGACCACCTGCCTTAGGTCCTTCAACCACAATTGCATCTGGTAAATAATCATAATTAGCTTTCCATTTTTCGCATATAATCTTAGTTGCTCTTGCTGATGAAACAATTGGAACTAATTTGGTTACGCTGTCAGGTTTAAGATATGAAGGAAGATCAAGAGGGAGACCTGCTCCTGAGAAAATAATATCGGCTTTCTCTTCTATTGAAATTCTAACCATATCAGAAAAATTTGATACAGCTCCCATAATATTAACACCGATTATACCTTTGGTTATTTCTCTTGCTTTTCTGATTTCTTGTTTTAGCCCATAGATACAAGCATCTATATAGTTGTTAGCCTCTTGCATATAGTAGAGACCAAGTCCAGCAGCAGAAATAACACCAACTCCACCTTCGTTTGCAACTGCTGCTGCAAGTCCAGATAGTGACACTCCTACTCCCATTCCGCCTTGAATGATTGGGTATTTAGCAACTAAATTGCCAATGTTTAGATTTCTCATTTAAATATATATATATTTGCAAAGATAACGCTATTAATTCAAGTAATGGTATGTTTAGAACACTTTTTTCAGTCAGTAATTTCCTACTCCCTCGTTATTGTTGTGGATGTAAGAAGATTATGAATAATTTTGAAGATGTTATTTGTGCAGAATGTTTATGTGAATTAGGTAGAAGTTGGAGTGTTTTTGAGGATAAAGACGACCTAAGGAAAAGAACATCTATATATTATCCTATCAAGAACTCTGGAGCTTTTATTATCTATGCAAAAGATTCAAAAGCAAGCTCATTAATTGCTAAATTCAAGTATGGTGATGATGTGATTATTGGAAAGTATTTAATGAAGTCATTTTCTTATGAGGTTAGAAAGCTTGATTGGATAAATGATATTGACTTAATTATTCCTCTTCCTCTTCATTGGAGAAAAACTTGGTCAAGGGGCTATAATCAATCGGAGGTTATTGCAAATGAGATTGGTAAAATATTTAATATTAGGGTTGAAACAAAAGCTATTAAAAGAGTAAAGCATAATAAGAGTCAGGTTAGGAAGTCACCAAGAGAAAGATGGTCAAATGTTGAGAATATATTTAAGCTTTGTGATCATAAAAAATTAGAGGGAAAACATGTTTTAATTGTTGATGATATTGTTACTACTGGGGCTTCGATTAATTCTTGCGTTAAGGAAATAAGTAAGGTTAAGGATATTGAAATTTCAGTTATTGCTTTGGGAGTAACAGAATCTCCATTCGGATCAATCAGTATTTACTAAATAAAATGGGGTGAAAAATCTTTTCTTCTGTTATTTTTTTGTAAATTTGCAATCTAATTAATGAAAGAACTAATTTAATAATAATAAACTTTTTATACTATGGGAAGAGCATTTGAGTTCCGCAAGGCAAGGAAGATGAAGCGTTGGGGTAATATGGCAAAAGTCTTTACTCGTTTAGGACGTGAAATTGAAATGGCAGTTAAAGCAGGCGGACCAGACCCAACAATTAACTCTAAGCTTAGGCTGCTTATTCAGACTTCAAAGAATGAGAATATGCCTAAGGACAATGTTGAAAGAGCTATTAAACGCGCTGTTGAAAAAGATACTGCTGATTATAAAGAATTTGTTTACGAGGGCTATGCTGCAAATGGAATTGCCGTAGTGATTGAAACTGCTACCGACAACCCTACTAGAACAGTTGCAAATATTAGGAGTTATTTCAATAAATATAATGGTTCTTTGGGAACTACTGGTATGTGTGATTTCTTATTTGATCGTCAATGCAATTTCACCCTAATGCCGAAAGAAGGAGTTAATATGGAGGATTTAGAACTTGAACTTATTGATTATGGTGTTGAGGATTGCTTCTTGGAAGATGACGAAATACATATATATGCTGAGTTCTCTAATTTCGGACCTATTCAAAAATACCTTGAAGAAAATAAGTTTGAAATCAAGTCCTTTAAGTTCGACAGAATTCCTCACGAAATGAAATCTCTTGGTCAGGATGAACAAAAAGAATTTGAGAAACTACTTGACAGCTTAGATGATGATGATGAT
>JAGNRX010000143.1 GCA_017988355.1 Bacteroidales bacterium
CTTAATCATATTCTTTGCCTCTGCAATTCCTATTGGTGCAAGATTAGATTGAACATCTTTCAGAACCTCAATAAAGATTCCACCTATTCCACAAAGAACTTGGTGTCCGAAGAGTTCAGTTTTCATTGCTCCAATATAGATTTCTGTTCCAAATAGCATTTGAAGAGTTTGAACTGCGTATGTTTCTTTTATCTTCATTAACCTATCGAACTCTCTACGTATTGTTTCTTCGTCCTTAACATTAAGAACTACTCCACCAACATCGCTCTTGTGAACTGGTCCAACAACTTTCATTACAAGTGGGAAGCCATATTGTTTTGCAAAAGCTATTGAATCTTCTACCTTATCTGATGATATTTCATTTGAATGGCATATTCCTGCAGCATCAAGTAGTTCAAACATTATCTTAGTGTCCATGTAGCCGTCCTTAGCAGAGTCAATAATCTGGCGAACCTTCTTAACGTCTATTTGAACTAAGTCATTTACCTGTCCAATAGGCTTTGGTGTTGATTTGATTTTAGCAAGAGCTGTACCAAATACTGTTTCTTCTGGGAAGTAGTTATTTCCTTTTGAAACAAAATCCCTTACCTCATCACCTGCAACAAGAGTTGATGGCATAATTGGGAATATTGGTTTCTTAGATGTTTTCAACTTTTCACTAATTACATTATATGCTTCATAGATTGGAGCAAGCCCTGGTGTTCCGAAAATAATACACATTGCGTCTATATTGTCGAAATCATTATTACAAGCATCTATAATATCTCCTAATTGTTCTGGTGTTCCTGTTGCAAGGAAGTCAATTGGGTTTCCAACAGCTGAACCTGCGAATAGTTTTGTCATAAGTTCATCTGCTTTTTCTCCTTCAATATGTGGGACTTCTAATCCTCCCTTACTTAGAGCATCGGTTAGCATTACTGCTGGTCCTCCTGCATGAGTGATGATTGCAATATTCTTTCCTTCAAATTCAGGATAAGTAAAGATAGCTCCAATAGTAATTAGTTCTTCTCTACCATTACAACGAACAATTCCAGCCTTACGGAATAGTGCATCTACTGCAACATCTGGAGAAGCCAAAGCTCCTGTGTGAGATGATGCTGCTCTTGAACCTGCTTCTGAACCGCCAGACTTAACTGCTGCAATTCTACAACCTTTCTTTATTAGGGAGGTTGCATGTTTTAATATCTTAGCTGGGTCTTTGATGTTTTCAGCATACATCAAAATTACCTTTGAAGAGGTTTTTGGATCAAATGCTTCATCGTGATACTGTAATATATCTTCAATCCCAAGCTGTGCAGAGTTACCTACTCCCCAACAATGGTTGAAATGAAGACCTTGTTGAATACCTATATCCATTATAAAACAACCTGTTGCTCCAGAGCCTGTGATAAAATCAACTCCTCTTGAAGAAGATTCAGGAAAAGGTTTTGAGAAAATTGCATGGTGATGAGGAGTGAAAATACCTGTACAGTTTGGTCCAATCAAACATCCATTATTATCTTCAATTAGCTTAACTATTCTTTGTTCAAGTTCTTTTCCTTCTTGACTTTCTTCACCAAATCCTGCTGAAATAATAATAAAAGCCTTTGTTTCTTTCTCTTGAGTTAAAACCTTAATGGTTTCTTCTGAAAACTTAGCAGCAATAGCTAAAACTGCTAAATCAACTTGTGGCACATCCTTAACGTTATTAAAACATTTTATACCTTGTATCTCTGTTTCTTTTGGGTTAACAACATATAGTTGTCCCTTAAATCCACCTTCTATAATATTTCTTAAGATTGCTCCGCCTGGTTTTGTAACATCATTTGACGCACCTACAACAACAATGCTTCTTGGGTTTACTAATTCTTTGGTAACTTTTGTACTCATTATTTATATTCTTTTAATGTGTTTACTATTGATTTTGTATGCAAAGGTAATAAATAATTGTATAATACATAACAAGATAGGAATGATTTTAGATTAGAATTAAGAAAATAAGATAATAAAATTACAGATAAATTATTAAGCTCAAAATACTTGAAGTAAAGACTTAACTATTGTTAAAAGGGAAATCTATTCTCTTTCAATCTGATAATCTATGTGTTTTATCTGACCCGATTTGGTTATTAGGGAAATAATAATTAATTTTGCATTGCATTTTCTATGTAAAAACATAAAATAAAAAGAATAAGAATGAAACATATTGATATAGACAAAGCGGTTGATTTAATAAAAGACGGCATGACTATTATGGTTGGCGGTTTCCTTGCAGTTGGTGCTCCTCAAAGACTTATTGAGGCAATTGTTAAGGCAGGAAAGAAAGACCTAACAATTATTTGTAACGACACAGCATTTCCAGAATCTGGCTCTGGGCTATTGGTTGCAAAAGGCTTGGTTAAGAAAGCTATCGTTTCTCATATCGGAACAAACCCTATTGCAGGCGAGAAAATGCTTGCTAATGAAATGGAAGTTGAATTAGTTCCTCAAGGCACACTTATTGAAAGAATTCGCTGTGGTGGCGGTGGTCTTGGTGGAGTTCTAACTCTAACAGGTCTTGGAACAATTGTAGAAGAGGGCAAGCAAAAAGTTGATATAGACGGAGTTGATTATTTATTAGAAAAACCTCTAAGAGCTGATGTTGCAATTATTGGTGCAAGTGCAGCTGACAAATACGGCAATCTAATTTATAGAGGTACAACCAAAAACTTCAATCCTTTTATTGCAATGGCTGCTGATTTAGTTATTGCAGAAGTTTGTGAAGAAGTTGACGTTATAGAGCCTCACAATATTCATACTCCTTATTTATTCATTGATTACATTATTAAATAAAAACTATTATGGCAGTAAAATCTTTAATTAGAATGAGAATGAGCTTTCAAGACGCTCATTATGGTGGAAACCTTGTTGATGGAGCAAAAATGTTAAACCTTTTTGGCGACGTAGCAACAGAACTTTTAATTATTCAAGACGGTGACGAAGGACTTTTTGTAGCATACGACAATGTTGAATTCCTTGCTCCTGTTTTTGCAGGTGACTTTATTGAAGCAACAGGAGAAATTGTAAGTGTTGGTGGATCTTCTCGTAAGATGATTTTTGAAGCAAGAAAAGTAATTGCTCCAAGAACCGATATTTCAGAATCAGCTGCTGATGTTTTAGAAGAACCAATTGTTGTTTGTAGAGCATCAGGAACTTGCGTTGTTCCAAAAAAATGTCAAAGGAAAAACCAATAATACTAATCAGAAATGGAAAAATTAATTATAACTGCAGCAATTAGCGGAGCAGAAGTTCTTAAAGAACATAACCCTGCAGTTCCATACACAATTGAAGAATGTGTTAGAGAAGCTAAGTCAGCTTACGATGCAGGTGCTTCAATTATCCATCTACATGTTAGGAAGGATGACGGAACTCCAACTCAAGACAAAAATCGCTTTAAAGAGGTTATAGATGCAATACAAAAGGCTTGTCCTGATGTAATCATACAACCTTCAACTGGCGGAGCTGTTGGGATGACTGACGATGAACGTCTTCAACCAATAGAATTAAATCCTGAAATGCTTACCTTAGATTGTGGTACTTGTAATTTTGGTGGGGATGAAGTATTCGTTAACACTGAAAACACAATCAAGTATTTTGGAGACCGCATGGTTGAAAGAGGAATTAAGCCAGAGCTTGAAGTGTTTGATAAAAGCATGATTGATATGGCGCTAAGACTTCACAAGAAAGGGCATATTGTAAAACCGATGCACTTTGACTTCGTTATGGGAGTTAATGGTGGAATTTCTGGTGAGATGAGAGACTTTGTTTTCCTACGTGGTTCAATTCCAGATGACGCAACCTATACTGTTGCTGGAGTTGGTCGCTTTGAATTCCCTCTTGCAGCTCTTGCTATCATTGATGGTGGACATGTTAGAGTAGGATTTGAAGACAATGTATTTATTTCAAAAGGAGTTCTTGCAAAATCTAATGGTGAACTAGTTTCAAAAGTAGTTCGCATGGCTAAAGAAATGGGAAGAGAAATCGCAAACCCAACTGAAGCGAGAGAAATCTTAGGACTAAAACCAAGAAACTAACAAACAAAAAACTTTACTTTCTATTTCTAAAAGTAGAAAGCCTATATTAAGCGGAGGTAATTAATAAGAATATCTCCGCTAT
>JAGNRX010000144.1 GCA_017988355.1 Bacteroidales bacterium
AAATCCCATTCACAGAACCTAACGGAATAACAGCCTATTCCATGCCAGCAAACATAGATAACTCACACAATATAAACCTAAGCGTAAGCACATCTTTGCCAATAAAACCATGGCTAACCGTAGTTGCATATCTAAGCGAAAACTACACAAACAATAACTCCCAAAACCAAGAAATAGACTTTAAAAACCAAGCATTCTCTTTCATGGGCTATACCTCAATCAGCTTCACCCTACCAAAGAAATACCGCATAGACCTCTCAGGCTACTATACCACAGGAGGAACATGGGGAATATTCCAATACGAAAGCTTCCGTGGAGTAAATATCAATGCCAACAAATCATTCTTTGACGAGAAACTAACCCTTAGCGTTGGAGTTAACAACCTACTTGCCAAAGACTCCTACTCAACATCCTACAACTACCAAAACACAGAATGGAATCAAAAAAGCACAATGAATTTCAGAATGTACACAGTAGGCATAAAGTTTAATTTTGGACAAAACGTCAACGCCAAACTAAACAAAAAAGACGACAAGTTCGACGAAAGAACCACCGGCAAGAAGTCCAACACCAATATGCAAGGCGGATTTGGGATGTAATTACTACCATATTACAACAAAACCAAAATCCCCAAGACACCTACAAACACACCCTTTCACAATACAATAAAACCCAAAAACCCCAGCAGAAATACTGGGGTTTTTCCATTGAAATAAACCCCTAACCCCTCCCCTTTGATCAAATAAACCACCAAAAACCACCTCCCATACCCCCTTTAAAATCAACCAAATAAAGAAATAAACTTCTAATATCAAGACTTAAACTTTTCTTTCTTTGTTTCCATCTCGTGACATACCCATGTCGCACCTGCTGACATACCCATGTCAAGGTAGCTGACATACCCATCTCACGCTCGGGACATACCCATGTCAGCGACACTGACATACCCATGTCACGAAGTGCGACATACCCATCTCACGACTTCCTTTCTTTATTCTAAAAGTTCATCACTTTGATTTGATTGATTAATCCTTAGTTTTAGGAGTTTAATTGTGGGAGTGTGATATATATAATCAGATTTTAAACAAAAAAAGAGACGCGATAAATCGCGTCTCTACGGTTATGGTTCTTGATTGTTGTTGAATAGGAATAGGTTATTTTTTATTGTGCTTTTCTATTTCTGATATAAAATTTTCTGAACGGATATAGCCTGTTTTTCTTTTGTTAAGGGCTATTTCTTTTACAAATCCTTTTGTGACTAATGTTGTTATATCAATTCGGGCTGTTTGGTTGGAAACGCCAAATCTATTTTCTAATTCTTTTATGGTTAGGATTGTGTTGGGGTTGTCTGTGTATATTTTTAGTATTGTGGCTTGACGTTCATTGATTTCTGGGATTGTATTGTAAATTATGGTATTATTCCTTTCGTTTATCTTGCGCTCAAGGTATGATTTCAACTCTTCGTAAGCCTTTTTCATTACTATCAAATTGTAATGCAGGAAGTAGGAAAGGTCATTTTCATCATGTTCGGTATAAAGAAAGGCTTTCTCGTATTTTGCTTTGGATTTGTAAATGATACGTGAAATAGATAGGTATTCTGTTAGGAAATATCCTCTTTTCATTAGGTATAAATAGAATAAGGAACGAGCTGTCCTTCCGTTGCCATCAGAAAATGGATGAATATATGAGAGCATAAAATGAATTATTATGCCTTTGACAATTGGGTGTATGAAATTCTCTTCATCTTCTTTGTTAAAGAATTTGATTAAGTCAATTAATAATGTGTTTAGCTCTGTATGTGTTGGAGGGGTATAAGCAATCTCACTTTCTTTTTCATTTACAAGAAATATATTATCATTATCTCTTATCTTCCCTTCTTCATCAATATTATCAATTGTCTCAGAAGAAATTAGCTTATGTATTTCTAAGAGTTTTTCTATTGAGAGTTCATCTTTTTTGTGGTCTAATAAAAATGTTATGGTAGCATAATTATTTGCTATCATCCTCTGTCCTTTGTTTTTAGGCTTATCTTGTTTACGGAGCATTTCCTTTGCTACCTTTCGAGTGGTTGATGCTCCTTCCATTTGACTTGATGCAATTGCTTCTTCCATTATTGAACTAAGAAGATAGTATTGTTTGTCTTTTTCTGGAATGATATTTTTTGCTTGAAGGCTTAATCCAAAATTCAAATCAAATTCATGGAGTAGCTCTTGCATCTTATCGGTTATGTAGTAGTTGAAAGTATATTTACCGAATTTGAGTTGTTTATAATTTAATCTCCTTTGAATTTTTGTTGAGTGCCATAGCGTTTGACTATCTATATTATCAGAAGATGAAATGTATTTAACCTTATCCCAATACTGGTATTCATTGTTTATTTTACTTAACAATGGTTTATAGTTTATATCATCGAGGGCAGAATATGCTTTTGGAAGGTCTTTCTTTTCTAATTTGGGTGGTGATTCAATCATAATCAATACTTTTATAATGCAAAGATATATTATTTTATCGCTTTTACATAATAGTTTCTCCTAATTTTACACTAATTAGGAGAAACTAAGAGAAAATGGATAAGAAAAGAGACGTGAAAAATTGCGTCTCTACAGTCTTTATGGTATGGTTTGGGTCTGGGATTTATTTAATATCGCATCTTAGGACGGAGTTGCCTTCGAGGAATCCTTCTAAGTGGTCGCCTATTTTAACTTCTCCTACTCCGCATGGGGTGCCGGTGAATATCATATCGCCAATTTTGAGGGTCATATATTGGGATAGGTAGGCTATGATTTTATCTACGGTGAATATCATATCGGAGGTATTAGTTTGTTGAACTATTTCTCCGTTTTTTAGGAGTTTGAAGTCGAGGTTTTGAATGTCTTTTCCTAAGGTTTCTAATTCTATGAACTTGCTCATTGGGGCTGAGTAGTCAAATACTTTGGATATTGACCATGGGGATGAGTTTAAGATTTCTTTTTCTTGTATGTCGCGGCAGGTCATATCTAATCCAAGTGCTATTTCGCAGTAGTAGTTCTTTGCATATCTTTCTGGGATTGATTTTCCTAAGCGATTAATCTTTACTACTAACTCGCATTCGTAGTGGACGTTGGTTGAGAAGTCGGGATAGTAGAATGGGGAGTTTTTTTGGAGTAGTGCGGAGTCGGGTTTTAGGAAAAACAAGGGTTCTTCTGGGATTGGGTGGTTTAGTTCTTTTATATGTGCAAGGTAGTTCCTGCCAACACAAATTATCTTCATCTGTCTTTTATTTTATTTCAAGATGCAAAGTAAGGTAATTTTTCTATTCTATTGGTGGTTTTGCTTTCTTTTTTCGTGAGATTGGTTTTAGTTTAAGCATATTTGGCATTGTGTCGCCTAAGAGGAAGCCCCATGGTTTTAATGGTTCTATTCTGTCAAATATTAGTTTCATTATTGCAAGCAGTGGTATGGAAAGGAACATTCCTGATATTCCCCAGAGTGCGTTGCCTAATAAGACTACTATTATTGAGAAGAGTGCATTGATTTGTACTTTTGATGCTACTATTTTTGGAACGATATAATTATTGTCAACCATTTGTACAAAGGCATAAAGTGCAAGGACGTAAACGGCAGGCCAAGGTGTTGTTTTGGTTGCAAAGGCTATCATCATTGGAAGGGCTACTGCGACTATCCCTCCAATATATGGTATAAGATTTAATAAGGCTCCAAGCACTCCAAGCAAGATTGCATAATCTATTCCTATAATCAAAAGTCCTACTGAGTTAAGTATTGCTATTATAACGAGCTGAATAATTAGTCCTGAAAGATAGCGTTGAACTACGGTTTTGATTTCTGTGATTATTTCATGTAGCTTTTCTTTATAATCCTCAGCAAAGAGTCTGTAAACGAATTCTAATAATAATGTTTTATAGTATAGGATGAAGAAGATATAAACAGGTAATAAAACTAAAGAGAGTAAGGAACTTCCTAATGAGAATATCTTTTGCCCTATTAACATTCCGTTATTATCTATTAAGTCTTTGCGTGATTTTGATAACCAATCATAGATGTATTTAGGATCTATATCAAAGTAGTTTGAAAAGGTGGCTATTGTTTGATCCGTCATTGAAGAAA
>JAGNRX010000145.1 GCA_017988355.1 Bacteroidales bacterium
GCATCTTCCTTGTAAAGAAGGTTTAAAACTCTTTGCTCTTGTATGGTATAACATAGCTTTTCTTCTTAGGAATAAACCACCAGGCAAAACTCCTTCCTCATCAAGTCCATCCTCAACCGATTGCTTCATTACATGCCAAACCTCACCCAAGTAATCCCAAATATCATCATCTTCATATTTCTTAACATATTCCCAAAAGGTCATCCCCCTCTTACTAATATACTCTATGATATCTGTTATCTTTTGATGCTCATAGATATGATTTTCATTAGTCACAGTGTTTTCATCTGCAAGTTGTCCTCCACCAACACTATAAATCGTCCAATCCTTTATCAATTTATCATTCTCATCATAAGCTTCATACTTCATCCCATTTGGATGGAAACTTAAAAATATCTCAGGCATAAATACAATCTCTGTTCTTTCTTCTCCCAAAACCTCTAAAATTGCTATATCAGTTAAGTGACCCCTACCCGTTGCAGCCAAAGAGCCATAAAGAGTAACAACATATCTCTTAGCATTAGGTGTTGTTTCAAGAAACTTTCCTGCTGCAGTTTTCGGCCCAATAGTATGCGAACTCGAAGGTCCGTTGCCTATCCTATAAATTTTCTTTATACTTTCCATCTCAAAATTAAATTAATCTACAAAAATACATATTTTATCCCCAACTAAAGAATAGAAAAAATAAAAAAGCCACTTCTTTGTTTATAAGTCGTGGCTTTGGGTTTGTTTTTAGGTTTAATGCTATGTTTTTCTCTTAAGCTCTTTTAAAAACAAGCTTGTCTCCTATTTCATCTACTTCTATCTTAGAATCAATTGATATAATACCTTTTATTAGTTCCATTGAAAGAGAGTTTACTATTAGTTTTTGAATTGCACGTTTCACTGGTCTTGCTCCAAGAAGGGGGTCAAATCCTTTATCTGCTAAGTAATCAATAGCCTTTGTGGTAAAAGAAATATCAATATGCTTTTCTCTTAATTGATGCATTAAACGATTTAATTGTAAAACAACAATCTCACGCACATCTTCTATTCTTAGTGGTTTAAAGACGATTATTTCATCAATACGATTTAAGAACTCAGGGCGTATTGTTTTCTTTAAGAGTTCAAAGACTTCTGCTTTTCCTTTCTCCCACTCTTTTTCAAAGTTCTCTTTACTTGTTTCAATTGCATCTTGAAGAAGTTCAGAGCCAAGGTTTGAAGTCATTATAATTATAGTATTCTTAAAGTCAACTACCCTTCCCTTATTGTCTGTCAAACGACCATCTTCCAAAACTTGAAGAAGAATATTAAAAACATCTGGATGTGCTTTCTCTATCTCATCTAAGAGAACAATTGAATAAGGTTTCATCCTAACTGCTTCGGTAAGCTGTCCACTTTCTTCATAACCAACATATCCTGGAGGAGCTCCAACCAAACGTGATATTGAATGCCTTTCTTGATACTCACTCATATCAATTCTTATCATCAAGTCCTCATCATCAAAGAGAAGTTCTGCCAAAGCTCTTGCAAGTTCTGTCTTACCAACTCCTGTTGAGCCAAGAAATGCAAATGAACCTATTGGTCTTTTTTCATCACTAAGCCCAGAGCGACTCCTACGGATAGCATTTGCAATAGCTTCAATGGCTTCATCCTGCCCAATAACCCTTTTCTTTAAGTCATCTTCTAAGTTTATTAGCTTTTCTTTTTCACTTTGCATCATCCTGCTAACAGGAATGCCTGTCCAACGAGAAACAACATCTGCAACATCATTTTGGTCAACCTCTTCTTTTAATAGGGGTTTGTCTCCTTGAATAGCTTGCAATTTAGCTTGGTAATCCTCTAAATCCTTTTCTGCTGTCTTTATCTTACCATAACGAAGCTCTGCAACCTTTCCATAATCTCCACTTCTTTCTGCAATATCTGCCTCGTTGCGATAGCGTTCTATCTTCATTACTTCCTCTTGAATAGCATCAACAAGGTGTTTTTCCTCTTTCCATTTCTTTGTTAAAACATCTTTTTCTGCTTTAAGCGCATCTATTTCAATGGATAATTGTTTTTCTTTAACCTTATCCTTTTCCTTAATAATGGCTGCTCTCTCAATTTCTAACTGTCTTAACTTCCTATCAACTTCATCTAATTCCTCAGGAGAAGAGTTAATCTCCATTCTAAGCTTAGCTGCTGCTTCATCAATTAAATCAATAGCCTTATCGGGCAAGAAACGAGAGGTAATATAACGAGAAGACATTTCAGCTGCTGCAATTAAAGCATCATCCTTAATTCTTACCTTATGGTGAATTTCATATTTTTCTTTTATACCTCTTAAGATTGAAATGGTGTCTTGAACTGATGGCTCATCAATTGAAACAATTTGGAACCTACGAGCAAGCGCCTTATCTTTCTCAAAGTATTTCTGATATTCATTAAGGGTTGTTGCACCAATTGACCTTAGTTCTCCCCTTGAAAGTGCAGGCTTTAGAATATTAGCTGCATCCATTGCTCCTTCACCTCCTCCTGCTCCAACCAACGTATGTATCTCATCAATAAACAAGATAACATCACCCTCGGAATCAATAACTTCATTAACTACACCTTTCAAACGTTCTTCAAACTCCCCCTTATACTTAGCGCCCGCAATCAATGCACCCATATCTAAGGAGAAAATCTGTTTATCTTTTAAGTTTTCAGGCACATCCTGACGATATATTCTTTGAGCTATTCCCTCAGCAATTGCAGTTTTACCAACACCTGGTTCACCAATTAGCATAGGATTATTCTTTGTTCTACGTGATAGAATCTGCAATACCCTCCTAATCTCTTCATCCCTACCAATTACAGGATCAAACTTGCCTTGTTTTGCTTCCTCATTTAAGTTTCTAGCATAACGATTCAGTTGATCAAATCTTTGGTTTTTCTTATTTGTTTCCATATTCTATATATTTATATTGTTAATCTTCAATACTTACATTCAATATAGAACATCTCAAATAGTTTGCCGAAGAAACAATTATGACAAAACGTCATCTATCTCTCCTTTCATTTGATTATATGATAGTAAAACCTCTTTTATTGTTAATTCTTAATCAACTTCTTCTTAGTATAACCGTTCTCTGTATTCACTCCAATAACATAAACCCCCTTTGAAAGAGCATTAATATCAATAATCTTTTCTCTTGACTTCACATTAGTTTGATAAACTCTTTGACCAAGTGAATTAAATATTTCTATTGAATTGATAATGTTTTCAGAGCTAATATTTACTTGATTATTTGTGGGGTTAGGATATAGTGTAATTGAATTGTCATCTTTTACAATACTACTAAGCCCAAGTATAGGTGTAAAGCAATCATCTATTCCTTGAGGATAATTATGAAATAGTAATTCTCCATTATGTTCATAGCAACGATTTTGCCCCCAGTACAGACATAGGGCTAGATTCCAACTCATATTATACATTAAACCTTGAGTATCACCTATACCCTCTATCATTTGAGCCACAACATAAGGAGATGAAGATGTATCACCTTGAAGTCCTAAGGTAAATTTCTTTCTTAGGCTACCAGCATAGTCAATTGTGTCTATAGATTTAACTTGAAATGTTAAAGAAAAGGGATAAGAGCAAAAAAAAGTATCGCCAATAGAAAGTGAAAAATCAAACATTAAACCTGAATTTATTATCCCTCCGGGAATACTACCTCCTTTATAATAAACCTGCTTTTGTTCATTCTCTCTTAATCCTCCAATACACTCTGCCGTTGAAGAGTCAAACACATTATCTGTAAAGAAATAGAGTTTCTTATAAGTTTCACTCTCAATTATAGTGTCTTCTTCCGTTAGTGCAAATCTTCTAAAAAGGTAGTGTCCCACACAATCAGCATAATCATCTGTCCAAATCTGAATACCAGGCTTAACAATTGGGATATAATCATAATCTTGTGCATTAACACTAAATGATAATAGAGTAATAAATACTCCTAATACTAATTTATAAACATGACTTTTCATAGTTTGTATGTTTAATTCTTAATCAACTTTTTCTTAATATATCCCTTATCTGTATTTACTCCTATAATATAAATACCATTTGTAAAAAAGCTAACGTCTATATATTTT
>JAGNRX010000146.1 GCA_017988355.1 Bacteroidales bacterium
TTTATTTGGTAATGAATCATTTAGAGTTCTTCCATATTATAAGTTTAGTACAAATGGCTCTTATCTTGAAGCTCACTATACACATAATTTCAATCGTTGGCTATTTAGCAAGTTGCCACTACTCAAAAAGACTAAGCTATCAGAAGAGTTTAGTGCACATATCTTGTCTAATGATTTCCAAAAACCATATATGGAAATAAGCGTTGGAGCTTCAAACATCTTTAATATTCTATCACTAAACTATACCCTTGGTTTCCAAAATGGGGAAAGACCATACCACGGAATTACACTATCATTCGGCATTTCATTATAAGAAAAAAGGAGCTCAAACTTAATTGAACTCCTTTTGGTAATTTATAATATTAGGTTAGAACCTTGCTCCAAAAGTTATTTGAGCAAGATGACTTTGGTGTTCTAAATTAATCACTCTATTGTCAAGTGCTGAGCTTGGTTCATATTCTATAAATTTAGATTTGCCAGAAGTGAAAGCATATCCTAAATCAATATAATAGTTATTTGTTCTATAACCAATACCTGCAGTTATTGAAGCTGCTCCTGCATCATTCTTATTATCGCTATAAGGATTGTCCATAATGCAATAACCTCCTCTTAGTGCAATTGCTCCCATCTTAAGCTCTCCACCAATTCTTAATGTGTTTGTTGGACGAAAATAATCAGATATAGCTGTGTTAATATTGTTTTCTGCCATAATATTATTGCTTAATCTATATTTCATATTGCTATAATCAGCATACTCATAATCTCCTGAAAGGCTTCCTGCAACAATTGATTTATTATCACCAAGAACAAGAGCAACTGAGCCTAAGAAACGAAATGGAGTTTGAAGGTTATAGGTTACAGGGTCCCAATCTCCTCCACTTGTTTTTTGGTATTGAACATCTGAATATAGATTATCTTCAATTGAATAATAAGTTGGTGTGTGAATTGCTAAACCTATGCGTAACATATTAATAGGTCTAATTATTGCTCCAAGCTTTAGGTTAACTCCTGTTGCGTAAAGGTCTTTTACTTCATTATAGATATAAGTTTGAGAAGTATTATTAATAATATCTACCCTTTCCTCCATAAACGAACCACTTGAATGATAGTTTGCTATTGGAATACCTACTGTTGCTCCTAAGTAAATGAAATTATTTATATTGGTTGATAAAGACATGCTAAATTCATTTAATGAACCAGATTCTGTGAAGGAACGTAGTTGATTGAATTTACCATTTTGGAAGTCTGAAGTGTAAACATTATTTACTGTATCAAAATCTACAACATAAGCTTCGTAGAAGTCACGCATATAAGCATCACTGTATCCTCCATTTATTATATGAGAAATATAGGAACTGTTTAAATTCTCTCTTTGGTATATTGTTCTATTACCAAAAGATTTAAGCCTGTTTAATGTGAATGTAAATTGGAATCCTTTAATGTCGCTACTATTTGGCTTGAAGAAAACTAATCCTCCAATATGTCCAAGGTTGAAATTAGATCTATTGTCAGAAGATATTAGCCCATTTGCATTTGCATCGGTGAAAGACCAGTTTAAACCTGTTGACATTGATAGTTCATTGGAGTTGAAAAGTCCTAATCCTGCTGGGTTATAACTTGCTGCTGTCAAATCTCCACCAAGAGCTCCAATTGCTCCAGCTCTTGAAATATAGTTTGATGTTCCATTTAGCCCCATCTGAGAAAATCTCAAAGCATCGGTCATTGTTTGGGCTGACAAGCTTCCTACTAAGAAAAGACTTGCTACTAATAAAAATATCTTTTTCATATTCTCTGTTTTATTTGTTTAGTTATTTATCTGAAATATGTTTTTATTTAATGTAAATTATCTTCTTCCTCCACCAGAGCGTGAACCACTTGAGCTACTTCCACCAGAACGACTTCCTGATGAAGAGCTTCCTGATGAACGAGAGCTACTGCTGCTACTTGAAGAAGACTTAACAGAAGATGAACGTGCAGGAGTAGTATTATTATATGTTCTTGTTGGAGTATTTGTTCTTGTTGGGCTAACGTTTGTTCTTGTAGGAGATGTAGTATTTGACCTTCTATAATTATTATTAGATCTACTTTCTATTTGAGAGTTTGTGTTTTGTCTTTGGTTTGTCCTAAATTCATTATTTGTTCTTGGTTGACGAGATGCTGGTGGGTTATAGGTTCTTGAATTAGGGTTAGTATTTGTATTATCAATCCTACGGTTATTTTCTGTACGATTATTATTAATACTGCGAGTGTTTGCATTTTGATTAACTTGCCTATTATTAGTATTTACATCAGAACGTTGAGTTCTTACTGGCTTATCAAATCTTGTATTTGTAGTATTATTTGGATTCTTGTTTTGATCTAAGGTTCTAAAACTATTGTCATTCCTATTATTCAACCTTTCATTAGCAAGGGTTCTATTATTTGTAGAACTGGTGTTTCTTGTCCTATTAAGTTGGTTTGAGTTTAAGGTGCGGTCATTTGAAAGAGTAGTGTTTCCTCTATTATATTGGTCTGCAAATGATGTTCCTGTCCTTCCAGTTTTTGAACCTCCTGATTGCAAGGCTCTGTTTCTTTGTCCTACTCCATTATTTGGGTCAAATGAAGACCTTGTTCTATAGAAATTTGAGTTTCTATCTCTTTGGTTATAATAGCATATATTATTGTATGGTGAATATCCCCAGCCATAGTAATAAGGATTATATCCCCAGTAGTTATATCCCCAAGGACTGTATCCAAAGCTACTATATCCCCAATAAGGGTTATGGTTATAATATGAAGGGTACCAAAAGCTATATCCTAAGTAAATGCTGGTTCCCCAAGACATTGGGTTATAGTTGTACCAATATAGGTTGGTATAGAAGTCATCATAGTAACTTGACCAAACATAAGGACTATGAAAACGGCGAATTCTTGCAGAATACGCATAATCGTAGTAATCATCTTCATCATAATTTAGGTAAGAATCATCAGAATATGTTTCTTGGGTTGAATTCTTATAATTTAATGAGTCTTGGGAGTCATTATAATTGCTACTCTCTTGATTGTTTTGAGCTTCACTATTTTGAGAACTGCTCTGAGTTCTTAGTCTTTCGTTATATGTTCTTGAATTATCGGCATAGTTTTTGTGTTTATCTACATCATAATTTGAAGAACGGCTTGTCATTTTCTCTACCTCTTGATATTGATTAGCATCCTTAGGATTATAATAAATGTCGTCGAAGCCTTGCATTCCTGACTGCACAGAACAACTACTCAGAGAGAAGATAGTTGTTATTGCAATTGCAAAAAAACTGATTTTTAGTGCTTTCATATCTATATGTTTTATTTGTTTCTAATCTTTTAATAGTCCTTGTCTTAAAATATAGCAAGATTTGTGCCAAACAACTCTTAATGAATAATAAATCTCTATAAAGAATAATTATTTTTAGTCAGTAATTTTTATTTGTATCTTTGCAAATCTAATAATTAATCAAATACAAAACTAATAAATATAATGGCAAAAGATTTTGTAACTCGCTCTGAGAACTATTCTGAGTGGTATAATGAACTTGTAGTTAGGGCTGACTTGGCTGAAAACTCTGCAGTTAGAGGTTGTATGGTAATTAAACCTTATGGTTATGCAATTTGGGAAAAAATGCAGAAGGCCTTAGACGATATGTTCAAAGAAACAGGTCATCAAAACGCTTATTTCCCTCTTTTTATTCCTAAATCCTACTTTGAAAAGGAAGCAGAGCACGTTGAGGGCTTTGCAAAAGAATGTGCCGTTGTAACTCATCACCGCCTAAGAGCAAAAGCTGATGGCACAGGTTTAGAACCAGACCCAGATGCTAAGCTTGAAGAAGAGCTAATTGTTCGTCCAACAAGTGAAACCATCATTTGGGATACTTATAGAGGGTGGATAAAATCATATCGTGACCTTCCAATTCTTTGTAATCAATGGGCAAATGTTGTTCGTTGGGAAATGAGGACAAGAATGTTCCTTCGCACAACCGAGTTCCTTTGGCAAGAAGGACACACTGCTCACGAAACATTGG
>JAGNRX010000147.1 GCA_017988355.1 Bacteroidales bacterium
CATTCTCTAAGCATAAATGAGGTTTGGTATTTCTTAATCTTTATGCTACTGAACTTCCTTTTCTTCTACCTTGGAAAATCTAAGCCTGCACGCTCACTTGCCATATTTGCAGTGGTGAATAGTGCTTTATTATTAGTTGGGATGAATGTTTTTGGCAATTTTGCTTCCTGGTCTATTTGGGCACTCTTAGCTATTGGTCTTTTCAATTCAATTATGTGGTCAAACGTATTCACTCTTGCAATTGATAAGCTTGGAGATAAGACTGCAGAGGCGTCATCCATACTTATTATGATGATATTAGGAGGAGCAATTCTCCCACCCCTACAAGGCTTATTGGCAGACATAACTACTATTGAACTTTCATTTGTTATTCCTTTAATAGGTTATCTATATCTTATCTTCTATGGGGTAAAGGGTTATTCTATTGGGAAGAAAGTTTAATTGAAAAGTTAGATAATATGAAAGAAGATTTAATAATTAAGAAAGAACTCTCAACGCCATTAGGCAGTATGATTTGTTTTGCTTCCAATAAGGGGATAATGTTTTTGGAGTTTGTGGATAAGAAGAACTACAAAGAATATGATTTAATTGGAGAAGAGATTAATAATAATAAGGACTCAAAAGCATATTCTTTTATTAAGCAATTGGAAATTGAACTTTCAGACTATTTTGATGGAAAGAGAAAAGAATTTACCCTTCCTTTAATTCCAAACGGGACTGATTTTCAAAATCAAGTTTGGGCTGAACTCCTTAGAATTCCTTATGGTAAGACAATTTCATACAAGGAAGAGGCAATAAGATTAAAGAATGAAAAAGCTTGTAGGGCTGTTGCTAATGCTAATGGTAAGAATAAGATTGCAATATTAATACCTTGCCATAGGGTTATTGCAAGTGATGGTTCATTAGGTGGTTATTCAGGAGGATTAGAGAAAAAAGAATACCTTTTAGCTATAGAAAAACAATGATGATATATTATTAATGGATATTCTTGCGTTATTAACTTGTCATTTTACAAAAACAGAAACTTTCTTTACTTTAAATGTAAGGTTTCAATAGGGTAGGCGTCTTAATAATTATACAATAAATAAAACTAGTAATTTAAAACAAACACAAAAAAAGAATGAAAAAATTAATTTTGTTAGTATTTGCATTTGCAATGTTTTCAGTAGCTTCAGTTTCTGCTCAAACTCCTGTTAAAAAGGAAGTAAAGAAAGAATGTTGTGACTCTAAGAAAGACAAAGACTCAAAAAAGGATGCAGCTTGTTGTTCAAAAGACGCGAAGAAAGATGCTAAGGCTAAAGACCATGAATGTTGCCAAGATAAGGCAAAAAAAGATGGTAAGAAACATGAGTGTTGCCAAGACAAAGCTTCAAAAGATGGCAAAAAACACGATTGTAATCAAGACAAAGCTGTAAAAAAATAATAACTGTTTAGTTATAATTAATTTTGCAAATTAATAAAGCAGGGTTTGAAACATAGTCCTGCTTTATCTTTAAACATTTATGAACGATATAGAGATAGCAAAAGAAATAGCCTTAGGTAATCAAAATGTATTTGAAGACTTTTTCAATGAGCATAAATTGAAGGTTATGAACTTGTGCTATGGAATGACTCATAATAAAGATAATGCTGAAGATTTAGTCCAAGACATATTCTTAGAAATCTACTCCTCGGCCAAAACCTTTCAAGGTAAATCAAAACTCTCAACCTGGCTTTATAGGATTGCGTTCAATAAGACAATCAACTATCTTAGAAAAGAAAAAATCAAGAACTTATTTGTCAGCATTGATAATTCAAATCAATGGCTACTATCAGACGATAGAGCCGATTTGTCACTTGAAGAAAAAGAAAAAATAGATACCTTGCATAAGGTTATAGACAAATTACCGTCTAAACAAAAACAAGCAATAATCCTCTTTATTTATGACGAACTCCCTCAGAAAGAGATTGCAGAGATAATGGATTGTTCGTTGGCTTCGGTTGAGGTTTTAATTCACAGAGCCAAGAAATTAATAAAAAATAAAACAGATATTATATATGGAAACGTTATTGAAAAAGGATAGAATACAAGAAGTTAATCCTTTCTTATTCCAAAAAATTCAAACAAAGATTAGTAATCAGCAAACAATTAGTTTTGTTCCTACTTGGGGGCTTAACGCACTACGATTAAGCATAATTACATTAGCCCTATTAATGGGGTTCAATATATATTCAACCTATAATTCTAAGTCAGATATTTCTCAAGTTGCAGAAAACAATTCTTATAATAAATTCGTTGAAGATTATCATTTTGAAGCCCTTTCAAGTCTATACCCTGTTGAACTTTTAAACCAAGAATAGATTATGAAAAAATCATATTTTATAGCATTAATCATAGTAGTTATTGCCCTTCTAATAGTTAATATATTCTTTTTGGTTACTAATAGGGGCTGCTCTTGCAATAATATGAAAAAGCATGAGACCCAAAACATAAGTTCTAATTGCTACGTTTCAAAGAAGCTTGATTTAGATAAAGAACAAGCTGCAAAATATGATATAATTAAGAAACAGCACCAAGCAATTGCCCTAAGAGCTATTGATAGTCTTCACGTTAGCCAAGAAATACTAATGGATTATCTTGCATCAAATAGTGATGAAATCAAGATTGCAGAACTTGAGAACAAGATAACAGAATTTCAAAAAATACTTCTTCATCAGCATATTGAGCAGTACCAAGACCTAAAAGCTATCCTTAAACCAGAACAAGTGGAGCCAATGAATATATTATTTAAAGGACTATTTGTTTGCAAACCAAGTTGTGAGCATACGGGCGAAGACTGTTCAGCAAATCATAAATAAGCTTTACTAATCTTTTATATGGAATAACTTAAACTTTGGATTTAGTTTGAGATATAAGCCAAAGGAGTAGTCTGAATAATCTTTATAGGGGATTCTTCCATATCCAGTCCTATGACCTATAAAAGGTAAGTAATAGATAACATTAAATTCAAACCCTAGTGAATAATTAGTTCTCTTCTTATAGGTATATTCTAAGTGAGTATAGAGAACTCTCATCTTATCATAAATCATATTCTCAACCGTAGTGGAGATATTAATGAATTTGGGAGAACCAAAAACAGACATAAAGTCTTTGGAAACCCAGTAGGAAACATCCATCTTAAAGTCCTTTGCCCCAAGACCAAGCTTTGAATAAACTCCATATCCTTTCTCATAAGGACTATTTGAACCAAGGTTTTCATTAAAACCAGCATAAGAAAATTCAAGGTTAATATAATCAATAAACTTATCTACCTTATAGTTAAAACCTATACCTCCAGCGTAATTGCTCCATGTTTGTAGTAGGTCGTTAGAAAGACTATCTAATCCTCCTCCTCTATGTTGTGCAAGAAACTGAACAGGCATATAGATATGAAACTTATTATCTGGATTTATTATATTAGTCTTGGCTGAGAATCCAAATGTGAAAACTTCTTTGTGAGTGTCAGTCCTAAACATAAAACTCTGCCAATTAATCCAAAGGTCAGAATTGAAATACTTAGAATCAAATAATAGTTGAACCCCTGTCTCTGGGTCAGAACTAAGATTTAGTTCAGGGTTATATAAAGACAGAATTAGGTTGTGGTTATTATTGATATATAAGTTGCCAAAAACTAAATTAATGTTTTCTTTCAACATAACTTGAGCTCTGAAATAAGGTAGGAAATGAAAGCCTTTCTGATAATCATTAGCACTCCAAATAGGAATATCTGAATAGGAATAGCTCGGATAAGAGTTTGTCCCCCAATACCTAAGTAAACTAAAACCAGCCTCAATTAATACATTCTTATCTAAGACCAGTGATAGTTTTGGGTTTAATCTAAAGCCAGGAAGAGTATATGAACTAATTTTATTTGATCTATATTCACTGTTTTTAAAGAAGTTTAGATTGTCAACAGAAAGGTATAGTTTTTTGTTATCAAGAGAATCTATATTTGGATTTTTATATAACATATCGTTAAGTTGTCCAAAGCTTGAAAAGGAAATAAGGAGTAT
>JAGNRX010000148.1 GCA_017988355.1 Bacteroidales bacterium
GCGTATTATGCTGTGAATGAATATCCATAAGCTTCTCTCCAAGTTCTTTCATAACCGTTAATTGAACTGGAGTGTCATTAATAAAAGCTCTTGACTTACCATTTACACCTATCTCTCTTCTAAAAATGGTTTGATTGCTAAAATCTAAATCATTTGATTCAAAAGCTTCTGTAAAATCATTATCTAATTCAAAGACTGCTTCAACAATACATTTCTTTTCCTTATCCCAAAGCACATTGCTATCTGCTCTTTGACCAAGGACTAATCCTAAGGCACCCAACATTATTGATTTCCCTGCACCTGTTTCCCCTGTTATGGCAATAAATCCTTTTTGAAAAGGAATATCCATTTGACGGATTAGAGCGTAGTTTTCAATTTTCAGATGTTGTAGCACAATTTCTTAGTTTAGGGTTGTAAGTTAAGTGAGTTTTATTTCTTTGTGTTTAAAAGAATACTTGCAAGCATTTCTGATAGTTTCTTTGTTGAAAAGCTATTTAATTTCTCAATTAGAACTGATTTAGCTTGGTTTATATTATTATCTTTCAATATCATTTCCAATTCTTTAAACTCTTTCTCTTCAAGTGCTACTTTAATTGAGTTTAAAATTTGTTCTAATCCATTATTTTTAACTCCATCATTTGTTTTTTCTTCCAAAGAGGTATTATAATACTCCAAAATAAATAATAATTTATTGAATTCAATAGGTGTTACATTCTCATCAATAATCTCAACAATATCCTTAAACTTAATGTAATTCTCATCTTTCGGAAAGTTGCTTTCAATAAAACGAATTGAATTTATAGCCCATTTTATGTATTTATTATGGTCGGAAAATAGATATGTTGCATAAAATCCCCCACCATTATCGGCGTAGATACTATTCTTAATAAGATTCCCCTCTTTAATTAATTCTTTCAAACTTGTAGCCATAATCTTTTTTATTTTAATTATTGTATTCTTCTATGTCTTTGTTTCACTTAATTAGTTCTTTGATTCGTCTGATTAGTTCTTTGATCTAATTCCGTAGATCTTTGATTTAATTTTCTAAAACAGCGTTTCGTTTTAGCCAAACAAAGATATAAAATATTTATTAGAAAACAATCTTATTTTTGATTAATCGAAGAACATCCAGCTTACGCCAAATCGAAAGTTAAGGTTTTCTGCTGGGTAATGTGGTGTATTATAGTAGTTATAATTAAACATTCCTGCATAAGGATGGGTTAGGGAAACGAATATCTTAACTCTTTGAAGTTGAACCTGTGCAAATAGGTCTGTGAATAGGTAGTTGCCTATTTTCATTTCGTTTTGCTGTGCAAAAGCTCCCATTGCTGCAATATAGGTGTCTGCCTCATAGAGTGTATTATATCTTAAGTCAACTCCTATCTGTGTATCTAATTTTTTGCCAAACATCTTAAAGTTAATGAAGAAGCTTTGTTTTGTTTGAAATATTGGTAGGCGTATTGCCTCTTGAGATGATAGTGTTTGAAAAGTCATCACTCCTCTAAAACTAAACATTCCCAATCTAATATTGTGAACAAGTGATGCTTTTATTAGATTAGTTACTTGATTACTTTGCTCTGGAACAAGGTATTGATTTACATAAACTAAGTTATTTAGGGTGAAGTAAGCTAAATTTAGTTTTATATACTTCCTAAACTCATATCCTATATTAATATTTAGGATTTCGGTTTTATTGAAGCTATTATTCCATTTGAAATTATTGGTCTGATGTTTTATGAAGAAATAATCTACACTCTTATTCATCAAACTAAAATTGGCATAAAGGTCTTTATATCTTATATTTCCTCCCATTTGAAAGTCCTTATCGTACCTCGAATTTGAGATAATATATTCTGCATCAAAGTCTAACTTAAACTCTTTTACATCTATACCTATCGTAAAGAATGGGGTGAAGCTTGAACTTCTTTCTTCATTTATTGTGTCTGAGAAAAGAACATAATCATGTTTTAAACCAAAAGAAAAAGGTATTATTGATTCGTTCCTAAGTGTTATAATATTTTGAATACGTCTTGTTGCTAAGGAGTCATTGGTTAGGGTTGAGTCAAGATATATGTTTTGGTAGTATCCTTCTGATGGGTTTTGGTCGTTATATATTCTATTGTTGGAAAAATACGAAAGATCGTGAATTAGATAAAGGTTTTTCAAAAAGCTACTATCTTTTATTAGCTTACCAATATTAATTTTCTGACTGAGAAAAGCATCTGCGGATTTGAATTTTGAATAGGCTGAACTTAAGTTTACTGGATAGGCTACAAGGGTGCTATACTGTTGAACTGCAAATGAAGAATCGGATTTTAGTCCTCCACTTTCTGTTTGCATTGCTCTATTTCTAATAAATCCAAGATAACCCTCGTAGGTTTCGTTTTGGTTTTTATAACGAGTTGTTGCATTAAAGAATTGGTTCATTACCTGAGACTTATCAAATTGTCCATCAGTAAAGTTAACATCATACTCCAATCCTATCTGAATATTCTTAAATACATTTTGTGCATGGACAACTGAAAAAAATCTTGAACTCCCTAAGGTGTTTGAATAACGAAGTTCGGAATAGGGTTTATAGACATTATAGAATTTAATATTGTCTCTTTTAAAGATAATTGCATCATAAACATTTGGTTGGTAGTTGAAAGAATTTAGTTCAGGCATAATAAACATTAGAGGTTTGTGAGCTGAGCCATCGGTGGATAGTTGTTGGTAAAATGCATCCTCTATCCAATTAATCCTATTTACATACCTAACATTATCAAGTTCCTTATCAATTGATTTTAGGGGAATGTTGCTTATGGGCAGGGTTGTATAGCGAGTGTAGTGAAGCCCAGAATCAATAATAGGGTTATTTTCTATTATTGATTCTTGTGCTAAGCCTACAATCGTTTGAAATAAGGCTAAAATCAGAATTAATGATTTCCTTTTCAAAAGTTTAGTCTCTATTAATTAAAAATCTTTCTGCGTCAATTGCCGCCTTACAACCACTTCCTGCAGCTGTTATTGCTTGACGGTAAGTGCTATCTTGAACATCACCGGCTGCGAAAACTCCTGGTATATTTGTATGTGTGGTTCCGTTCTTTGTGATAATATAGCCGTTTTGATCAGTATCAATTACTCCTTTGAACATGTCAGAATTTGGATGGTGACCAATTGCTAAAAAGAACCCAGTCACAGAGATTTGTTTTAGATCGCCTGTCTTTGTATTTTCGAGCATTACTCCATTAACTCCGTTATCATCTCCAAGAACTTCAATTGGCTTATGGTTCCAAACAAGTTCAATCTTAGGGTTTTTCATCACTCTATCTCTCATAATTTGAGATGCTCTTAACTCATCACGACGAACAATTAGATAAACCTTTGAGCAAATGTTTGAAAGGTAGGTTGCTTCTTCACAAGCTGTGTCTCCACCTCCAACAACTGCAACTTCTTGGTTCTTGTAGAAAAACCCATCACAAGTTGCGCAAGCACTTACTCCCATTCCTCTAAACTTATCTTCTGATTCTAATCCTAACCATTTTGCAGAAGCTCCTGTTGAAATAATAACTGATTCTGCTTCATAGGTTTTACCTGAGTCGGTTTTAATGATGAATGGATACTCTGTAAGTAAGGCCTCAGTAACAATATCATTTCTAATATCTGCACCAACTCTTAGAGATTGTCTTTTCAGGTCTTCCATCATTTGGCTTCCTGTAATTCCATCTGGATATCCTGGGTAGTTTTCAATTTCAGTTGTTATGGTTAGTTGTCCACCTGGTTGCATTCCTTCAAGCAAAATTGGGCTTAGGTTTGATCTTGAAGCATAGATTGCTGCTGTGTATCCTGCAGGTCCTGAACCTATAATTAGACATTTTACTTTTTCGTTGTTCATATACTTTATTTATATTATTTTTGATTAATTATTTTAGTCCCAATCTGCAAAATTAAGGATTTTCTTCATATCTTTGCTGATTAAAAGAATTAATAATCCAAATTGATGATTAAAACAATCCATATTTTCCTTAGATTTAGTTTTTTGTC
>JAGNRX010000149.1 GCA_017988355.1 Bacteroidales bacterium
TACTAACTTCTCTATTCTCTGTAGAAAGGTTATTCTTTCTTTTAAGAACTGCCTTTATTCGTGCAATTACTTCTTTAACTGAAAAAGGCTTTGAGATATAGTCATCGCATCCTACAGAAAAACCTGTTAGCATATCGTTTTCGGTATCTTTTGCTGTCAAAAAAATTATTGGCGTTTGGTTGCCTTCTGTTCTTAACTTTTCTGCCATTTTATAGCCTGAGATCCCACTCATCATAATATCAAGCAAGATAAGAGAGAATTGGGTTGATAGTTTCTTCAATGCTTCTTCTGCTGAAAAAGCAATTTCAATATCAAATCCTTCGTTCTTAAGATTGAATTCAAGAATCTCGCATATGTTTTTGTCATCATCTACGATTAGTATTTTCTCTGGCATACTATTAATTTGTTTATTTTATGCAAAGTTCATCATTATCATTGATAAATAATAATAAAATAGCATTTAATATTATGTTTTACTGATTTTATCCCCACTATGTTTCAATACTTTCGCATCAACATAGAAAACGATTTCTTCTACAATATTACTACAGTGGTCTCCTATCCTTTCTAATTTACGAATAAGTAGTAGGAGCTTCAAGCCACAACGAGTGTATGAAGGATTCTTAGGCAAATAGTCCGAAAGAATATCAATTGCATTATGATAAATTTTATCAACTTCATCATCTTTAGCTAAAATCTTACCTGATATTCTAGTGTTTTCAGACTCTAGGGCAACAAAACCATCTGATAGCATTCCCATAAGCATATCGAACATTCTCTCGATTTGCAACTCTTCTATCAATTTTGCTTCTACCTTTTTGCAGTCATCATCTAATACATGGCGTGCAACTCCTGCTGCAAAATCACCAATACGCTCTAATGTATTATTAATTTTCATTAGTGAGAGGGTAAGTCTTAAATCTATTGCAACAGGGCTATATAATGCAATATAGTTTTCGCAATCACTATCTATCTTAAGCTCAAAAGCATCTACACGTCTTTCTCTGCTCATAATTTCAAGTGCCAATTCTATATCGTTATTGATAAATGATTGTTTGGCCTTTTCAAGTTGTGAAATTACCAGCCTCCACATTTGTTTAACTTCTTCTTTAAGGGATTCCATCTCCCTTTGCGTATGTTTCATCTTGTTATTAAATTACGATTAATTATAACTAATAAAATAAATTGGTCTTGACTTGTGTCTTCTAAATATCATAAATCAACCAAAGCGTCCTGTAATATAATTCTGGGTTTCTTTCTTTTCTGGATTTAGGAACATCTTCTTAGTTTCACTAAATTCTACTAACTCTCCCATCATAAAGAACCCAGTCATATCACTTATCCTTGCTGCTTGTTGCATATTATGTGTAACAATAACTATGGTATAATCTTTTTTTAGGTTATGAATTAGTTCTTCTATTTTCGATGTTGATATAGGGTCGAGCGATGATGCTGGTTCATCCATAAGTAATATTGAAGGTGAAACTGCTAGTGCTCTTGCAATACAAAGTCTTTGTTGTTGTCCGCCGGAGAGTTCAAATGCTGACTTCTTGAGCTTGTCTTTTACCTCATCCCAAAGGGCAGCCGCTATCAGGGATTCTTCAACACGCTCTGCTATAATTTTTTTATCTCCCATATCATTTACCCTTAAGCCGTATGCTACATTTTCAAATATGGATTTTGGGAAAGGATTAGGCTTTTGAAATACCATACCAACCTTCTTACGCAGCTGGTCAACTTGAATAGATTTATCGTAGATATTCTCTCCCTGTACGATGCATTCTCCTGTAATGCGTGTTTTATCAATTAAATCATTCATACGGTTAAATAAACGTAAGAAGGTTGATTTCCCACAACCCGATGGACCAATAAAAGCTGTAACGGTATTGATACCCATTTTTATGTTTATATCTTTCAGTGCGTGAAAATCACCGTAATAAAAGTTTATGTCTTTTGCTTCTATCATTTTATTTTCAATTAATTTGTCTTTAATTTCTTATCAAAATATCGTCTTATAAACATCGCTATCAGATTCATTAATAGAACAATCATTATTAATACCAATGCCGTTCCATAAGCAATAGGTCGTGATGCCTCAATGTCGGTTCCGCTAGTTACAATTACATATAGGTGGTAGGGTAATGCCATAACTTGATCGAAAATACCGCTCGGTAGTTTGGGTAAAAAGTAAGCAGCAACTGTAAAAAGGATTGGAGCTGTTTCTCCCGAAACTCTACCTATGGAAAGAATAAGTCCTGTAGTAATATTAGGAAAGGCTGCAGGAAGAACAACCTTACGAATGGTTTGAAGTTTAGTTGCTCCTAATGCTAAGCTACCTGTTCTATAAGAATTTGGTACTGATTTTAGAGCTTCTTCAGTGGTTCTAATAACTAAAGGCAAGACTAATAATCCTAATGTTAGTGAGCCTGCCAAAATGGAATCTCCAAAACCTAGCGTATTAACAAATAAAGCCATGCCAAACAAACCAAATACTATGGACGGAATGCTCGCTAAGTTATTGGTCATAATGCGGATGAATCTAACAACCCAGCCGTTTCCTGCATATTCATTAGTATAGATGGCTGACATAATTCCTAGTGGAAAAGCAAATATCATACTGCCAACTACTAAGCTAAGAGTTCCTACTATGGCAGGGAAAATCCCTCCTGAAGTCATCCCATTTGTTGGTGCAGAAAATATAAACTCCCAACTGATTACCCCAATTCCATTATATACAATGAAACCTAGTATCCAGAATAGAATTCCAACAACCATTAGTCCTAGTATTCGGAATATCATAAAAGCAATTCTTTGACTTAGTTTCTTATTCATAACTATACTCCTTTATTAAGTTGTTTCTTTGATATAACTTCTGCCGTAATACTAACTATCATAGTTATTATAAACAAAATACAACCCAAGAGAAAGAGGGATTGATAGTGAGCACCACCTGCGGGGGCTTCTCCCAATTCTGCAGCTATTGTTGCTGGAATTGTTCTTACTGGTTCAAATAGTGAATGAGGTATAACAGCTGCATTGCCTGTAACCATAAGTACTGCCATTGTTTCTCCCATTGCACGTCCTATCCCTAAAACAACTGCCGCAGATATTCCAGATGCAGAATAGGGTATAACAACCTTATAAATGGTTTGCCATTGTGTGGCTCCTAATGCAAGGCTTGCTTCACGCATATCACGAGGGGTGTTTCGCAAAGCATCTTCTGCAACTGTAATAATGGTTGGAAGAGCCATAATTGCCAATATTAAACTTCCAGTAAATGCGGTTTCTCCAACCGATAATCCAAATACCTTTTGAACAATCGGAACAAGAACAACTAATCCAAAGAAACCATATACCACAGATGGAATACCTGCCAAGAGCTCAATGGTTGGTTTCATTAATTTACGAGTTCTCTCTCCTGCTAATTCTGAAAGATAAATCGCCACCCCCAAACCAAGTGGTAAAGCAATAAGAATAGCAATAATACTAACGAGTAGCGTTCCTAAAATTAGTGGTAGGACTCCAAATAAAGGAGAAGGCGTCGCAGTTGGCATCCATTCTCTACCCCCAAAGAAATCTCCTATGCTAATATCTTTAGAAGGAAGAGTTTTAACTCCTTGTATATCTGTTGGTGCGTATTGCTGAGGGAGATATGCAATGATATTGGGATTCTGAATAATAACTTCGCCTAATTTCTCAGGCAGTAATGAATAGTCTTTGCCTAATTCCTCATCAGAATAGATATTAAAAATCTCTTCAAAGCGGAATATCTTAATTTCTTGGTCGCTACCACCTAAGTCCTTCCAATTTTCAACTTCTGAATCAAAGATATGCTTGACATCTTCAATATCAAGGTCGTTTACAGTGTTTTTAGAATTAACATAGAGCGAGTAACCGTTTTCTACGGAAGGGGATTTGAATAACCCTAATCCTTCTTTGAATAAAAAGATAACTATAAGCAGTATAGCAATGCTTGTTACGGCACCGCTAACTGTTAATATGCTTTCTATAGTTCTCTCTAAT
>JAGNRX010000150.1 GCA_017988355.1 Bacteroidales bacterium
TGATGGCCATAAAACAAATTTACCATCTATAGAAGCAATTCTAACCTCAGACACTGGTCCATTGAAAGGAATATCTGAAACTGCAAGTGCTGCTGATGCTGCAAGTGCTGCAAGTGCATCTGGTGGTGTTGTTTGGTCTCCTGAAATTAAAGTTATTGCAACTTGAACCTCAGCATGGTAATCTTCTGGGAATAAAGGACGTAATGCTCTGTCAACTAAACGAGCTATAAGTATTTCGTACTCTGAGGGACGAGCTTCTCTTTTAAAGAAACCTCCTGGGAAACGTCCAACAGAAGCATATTTTTCTTGATAATCAACAGTTAGTGGCATAAAATCCACATTTTCTCCTGCTTCTTTTCGGGCACACACAGTTGCTAAAAGCATAGTGTTTCCCATTTTAACAACAACAGAACCGTCAGCTTGTTTAGCTAGTTTGCCTGTTTCAATTTCGACTTGGCGTCCATCTTCAAGTGTGAAGATTTTTTTAATTCCTTCCATCTTATTATTTTTATTTACCTCTTTTCTAACTGGAGCAACATTAGATTAATCATTCATTTTGCTTCTTTTACTCCACAAGTATTTATACACGAAAAAAGGCAATTAGAAGCTAATTGCCTTTTCTCATAACACAATTGATAAAGAAATTACTTTCTAATACCTAATTGTTTAATTAATTCACGATATTTTAAAACATCTTTTTCTTTTAGATAGTCTAACAAACGTCTTCTTTTTCCTACTAATCTAACCAATGAACGTTCTGTAAACTTATCTTTCTTCATTCCACGAACATGTTGAGTAAGATGTTGAATGCGGAATGTGAACAATGCTATTTGCCCTTCAATAGAACCAGTATCTGTGTCTGATTTACCATATTGTGCAAAAATTTCTTTTTTCTTTTCGGTTTCTAAATACATATTCTTACCTACTTTATTATATTTTTATCTTATTAAATTCCATCAATTGAGTTTGCAAAGATAGAAATTAAATTGTTACTAACAATAGTTTATCTAATTATTTTTTTGTTTATGATGAGTTTTCCTTTTGTGGGCTTCTTGTTTGATGAAAATCAAATAGCATAATAGCATAGAAAGAACTACTCCCAAAGCATCAGCTAAGAGATCCATAAACTCAAAACTCCTATGTGTTATTTCAGACAAAATGAGCTGGGCTAATTCCGTTATTATGCCAAAACATAATGAAATAACAAAGGTAATAAGAAGTGAATTAAGGATTTTCTTTCTATCAATTACTATCCAAAACAAGAGAAATGAAAAACCACCAAACATCCCTGCATGAACAAATTTATCGAAAAAGGGAATAAAAGAGAAAAAGCCTATACTCTGTGGCAACAAATCTGAAGGGGATAGTATCCCATACATCATTAATGCTATCCATAGAACAAATAGAACTATATTTAACTTCCTATTTCTCATTTTCAATTCTAAACAAAAAAAGATGCTCAATCATAATAATTGGAGCATCTTAATTTATATTTTTATTCTTTATTTATTAGATACCAATAAATGCAGAATAAGCCTTTGCATCCATTAATTCATTCATTTCTTCTAAGTTGCTAGGTTTAACTTTTATGATCCAACCTTCTCCATAAGGATCAGTGTTGATTGCTGCAGCATTTTCTTCAAGATGTGCATTAAACTCTAAAACTTCACCAGAGATTGGCATAATAAGGTCTGAAACAGTTTTAACAGCTTCAACCGAACCGAATACTTCATCTTTATCAACGTTTTCACCATCAGTGTCAACATCAACGAATACGATATCACCTAATTCGTGTTGTGCGAAATCTGTTATACCAATAAAGACTTCATCACCTTCAACTCTTAACCATTCGTGGTCGCTAGAATACTTTAAATTTTCTGGAATGTTCATATTTATTTCTTTTTTTTGATTTGTCCAATAATACTTTAAGGTTCAAAATTACTATTTTTTTTTAATATAAGCCCAAAACAAACTATCTTTTTATTATCTTATAGTTTAAAACTTTGTCATCCAAAGAAATAGAGATAATATAAACTCCATTACTTAGATTAGAAACATCAATTAAATCTATGTTTTTATCTTTTGAGATGAGCTTTCTCCCAAAAATATCGTAGATTTCAACGGTCTTTACCCTATGATTTGATAGAATATTTAGTTCGTCACTCATCGGGTTAGGATAAAGGATAAGAGTTGGGTTATTATCAATCTCATTATCTAAACCAATTAACTCAACAGCTCTTTTGACTGCATCAAGTGCTGAAACCTTGCCCCATCCCCACTTATTATTTGGAAGATTAGATGTTGTATTTTCATCTTGACGTGCTGTTTCTTTAATAATTTCTTTTATTTTTGATGGGCTAAGGTTTGGATTAGCCTCAAGCATTAAAGCTACAATGCCTGTTACAACAGGACCCGACATTGAAGTTCCTGATAGAGGCCCAAATGGATAATATCTTCCTTCAAATTCAACTAAAGAAGTAGAAGAAAAGTCTTCTTGATTAGAAAAAGAATTTAGTGAGGATATTACACTAACTCCTGGTGCTGAAATCTCTGGTTTAATTGCCCCATCAATTCTTGGACCAATGCTTGAAAAATTAGCTCTCTGTCCTGCTGAGAAGGTGCCTCTTGGTCGAGAAGAATGTGCAGCAACAGAAATCGCACTACTACAAACTGCAGGCTCTCCAACACTATAATAAGAATCGCCTAAAATATCTTTCAACCTATATTTCTCAAACTTCAAACCCCAATTGCCAACTCCTGTTGATAGACAAGCAACATTCCATGCATGGACATAACCACTTGGAGATTTAATAGAAATAATAACAAAATACTGTCCTATTTGAGAATTAGAAAGCCTTATAGCCCATTCTTGAATAGGTCGATTTGAAATAGGGGTTGAAGAAACGGAATGAGCATTATAAATTATGGAGTCATTGCCAAAGATTAATAAAGTATCAGCAAGGAAATCATTTGAAATAGTATTTACCCATGGCGTCTGATAAACTAAATCAAAACTTCCATCATAAAATTCTATTCTTGAAGAAAACCTATCGGTGCTATCTCCAGAAAGAGTTATCGATTGTCCCCAATAGTTTGGAGCAGGGTTTTGGAAATCAAAAGTAATGCCTGATGAAACAGTATCGGTAGAACTAAAGACCGCTTTTATGTGAAACTTAGAATCTCCATTATTTCCCCCACTGGTAACAAATACAATATTATCATTAATAGACATACTATCAATAGCTTGGTCTAAGAGTGAAGTCCCATCCATTAAACCAATATTATAAAGCCCCCAACTTCCGTTAATAACTAATCTTTTGCCCATATTATGAGCAATACCACGCATCCAAGAATAAGCATCCAAAACTCCAGCCTCATCAATTAGAAAAGTCGTAAAAAGTAATTCAGAACCATAAGCAAGCCCTCTGTAATTAGTTGTTGCCCCTGCGCCTGATGTAATTCCTGCAACATGGGTTCCGTGGTATCCTATTTTATAAATATTTAGAGTATCGCTTTGAGCCTCGAGAAGAGCTTGCTTTCCTTCAAAGACAGTACCATAAAAAGAACCACTTGGTGAAGGTCCTTGATTTCTAAACTGATCCCAAGCCGCAATAATCCTATAATTATTTAATAAGGTATCATAAAACATAGGGTGAGTGTAGTCAAAACCCCAGTCGGTTATTCCTATAATAACATCCTTACCACTATAAGGACTAGGCAACTCAAAACCCTGCCAAACCAAATCAGCACTAACATCACTAACTGCTCTATCTAAAAGAGGATCACTAACTTTGCGAGAAGTCTCAATCTCCTCCAAGCCCTTAATTTTCAAAACATCCACAACCCTATCAAGAGGAATATAAACAGTTAGAATATTGGCAATCCATGACCCAATCTTGCAATTCTTATTAACAAGAAAGCTTTCATCAAACCTATCATTAACTCTAATTATGGTCGATAAATGCTTCACCCCATCAATATCGCGAAATGAGTATTTCTCAGAGAATAAATTG
>JAGNRX010000151.1 GCA_017988355.1 Bacteroidales bacterium
TATGGTTAGAATCATAACAAACAACACAACAAGCACAGCTAAATTAATCGTAAGATAATTTAACAAACAATATATTATAGGAAAGGAGACCTTGATGGTCTCCTTTTTTTTGTGCCTAAAACTTCACTAAACAAATAGAAAACCTTATATTTGCAAAACAAAGAATAAAACAACTATTTTTTTATGACAACAATGATAATAAAACTATTTATATCAGTTGGCTTAGGCTTTCTTATAGGACTAGAAAGAGAGAAATCGCATAAAGCCGTTGGTATAAGAACAATGTCACTCATAACCCTTGGCAGCACAATATTCACACTAATATCATCATACTTTCCAAGTGGCGACCCCACAAGAGTAATAGCACAAATAGTAACCGGAGTTGGTTTCATAGGAGCAGGACTAATCTTCAAGACCGACACCCAAGTTTCAGGACTAACCACAGCAGCCACGGTTTGGTGTGCAGCCGCAGTTGGGGTCTTAGTAGGAATAGGACTATTTGAACTAGCAATCATCTCCACCCTACTTATCCTAATAATCAATGTCCTCTTAGAAATATTTAAAAAGGATAACCACTAAGAAAGACAAAGAGATACTTCTATATTATCAAGATATATTTTTATAGAACTAAGACCTAATTTTCTAAAGCACCATAATAATTGAGTAAGGTGGCAGGTTACTCATAGTAAGGTGGCAGGTTACTCGAGTAAGGTGGCAGGTTACTAGTAGTAAGGTGGCAGGTTACTCAAATACAACAGCGTTTTAGTAAATTATTACGCCATTTTAATTAATTAATTCTTGATATCAGCAAATTTATTCCTTGTTTCATTATTTTCTTTTTTGCATGTTTTAGATTTTATGAATACTAAATATTAGATAGTCATTAAACCTTTTTTGTTAAATTATGTCAAATGAGTAGTAATAATTTAATAATCAACATAGGATGTCAAATTCAAAATTAAAGACCGTAGCTATACTCTTCATTATGACTATAATAATGAATAACATAGGAATTAGTCAAACACTAACTTATAAAATAGTTGGTACCGGTCAGACAAACTCTTACAACAACACTGGAATAATAACTCAACCCTCTTCTGGACAATCATTTTATGGGCAAAACGCAAACCACTCTGGGCATATCCCTTCCTATATTGATAATGGGAATGGAACAATTAGTGATAATGTGAGTGGATTGATGTGGGAAAAAACATCTGATAAAAATTCTGATGGTCTAATAAACTATGCGGATAAGAAAACCTATGCAGAGGCTCTTGCAGGAGCATCATCGTGCAATACTGGTGGACATAATGATTGGCGATTACCTACGATTAAAGAGATTTATTCACTGGCAATGTATTATGGAGCAGAACCTAACCCTACTGCATCTTCACAAGGGATGGCTGTCCCATATATTAATACAAATTATTTTGACTTTGGTTATGGAGATTTAAATGCTAGTTCAAATGGAGCAACATCTAACGAACGCCTTATTGATGCTCAGTATGCAAGCTCTTCAATATATGTTGCCACAACAATGAATAATCAATCAACTATGTTTGGTTATAATTTTGCTGATGGTCGAATAAAAGGATATCCTTCTAATAATATTAAGAAGTACTACGTTATGTATGTTAGAGGCAATACTGCTTATGGTTCAAATAATTTTGTGGAAAATGGTGATGGGACAATAACGGATAATGCAACGGGACTAATGTGGATGAAGGATGATAATGGCACTGGTGTTTTGTGGGAGAATGCTTTAAGCTATGCTGAAAACTCTTCCTTTGGAGGATTCTCAGATTGGAGATTACCTAACACTAAAGAATTGCAAAGTATTATTGATTATTCCCGCTCACCGTCCACAACGAGTTCTGCTGCTATAAATCCTATCTTCAATTCTACACAAATTATTAATGAAGCAAATGTAACGGATTATCCTTGCTATATAAGTAGTACTACATTTTCATCACAGACTCCAACAAATGGGACAAATGCTTGTTATCTTTCTTTCGGTAGAGCAATGGGATATATGTCAGCTTTAGGTGGCTGGATTGATGTTCATGGTGCAGGAGCTCAGAGAAGCGACCCTAAAACAGGCAACCCAACCGATTATCCAACTGGATTTGGACCTCAAGGCGATGCTATAAGAATATACAATTATGTTCGATTAGTGAGAAATGCTGTGGAAGAAAACAAAATTGATGATATTGAAAATACGGTTAAGATAAATATATATCCAAACCCTGCTCATGATATTCTTAATATCAATCTTAACGAAACTAGTATTGAAGATGCAGAAATTAGTATTTATAATATTATAGGAGGACTTGAATACTCTCAAAAATTTGAAATATTAAATAATACGAATATCGACATAAGTAATCTTATGAAAGGTATATACTTTCTTAAAGTAAGAACTAATAATAATGTTTATACAAATAAGATTATTAAAAACTAATCTTATGAAAAACACTTTATTATCAAAATGGCTAATTATTGTTTTTCTCTTTTTTATTATCAACACTAATAGCTTTAGCCAAAACTCATGGCGTTTTGCAGTTATATCAGACACTCACGTTGGTTCATCTGACACCCTTTCAGAAATGATTCCTTTTCTGTTAAACGATAGTATTGATTGCCTTTTGTTTCCTGGGGATATTGTAGAAGGAGGTCTTGCTTGCTCTGGCACACAATTAACCTCACAATTATCCCAATGGAAAAACATACTTGCACCTATTTATGCACAAGGAATTGGAGTTTATCCTATTCGAGGCAATCATGAGAGTGATGCACATAATAACCTCATAGCTTGGAATTCTTTTTTCTCAAATGAAAATTTACTTCCAGCAAACGGCCCTAGTGGAGAGAATAATTTGACATATTCATTTACAAATAAGAACGCTTTATTTATTGGACTTGATAACTATGTGAACATACATACTGTTAATCAAACATGGTTAAATCAGCAACTATCTTTAAACGACAAACCTAACGTATTTGTATTTGGTCACGAACCTGCTTTTAAGGTTTTTCATAATGATTGTCTTGATGATTCAACAAGCAAGAGGGGTATCTTTTGGCAGAGCTTATCGCAGTATGGTGTCAAAGTTTATTTCTGCGGACATGACCATTTTGTTGATGTCTCAAAGATTGATGATGGTGACGGAAATTCAGACAATGACATATATCAATATTTAGTTGGAACAGGTGGAGGATGGCTTATGTCTCAGTATAGCAATTATAATGGCATAAACTCAACCTATACACCTAATCGCATTTTCCATAACACAGAACATGGATACGCTTTGGTTGAAATCAATGGTGATGGAGGAAATGATTGCTTGATAACAATAACTTGGAAAGAGAGAGTGTGGAATCAAACAACTTCAAACATTGAATATAATGCTAGTTCAAATATAATTCAATATTCATCTTGCGAAACTAATGAATTAAATGAAATCATAAGAAGTGAACTAGATGTTTCCTTTCAAAACCCTGTTACTGACATCTGTAATATTCAGTTAAATAAAGAGTATAAGCAAATCCATATTAACATATATAACTCATTTGGTAGTCATATAAAAGAATTCAACATAAGCAATTCAAAATCTGCAAATATTAATTTAATCGATATACCAAAAGGGTTTTACTTAATGAGTTTAATCGTAGATGGTAAATCAATTATACGGAAATTTGTAAAATAAAAAACCCCAATATTTCTACTGAGGTTTTGTTTTTTATCAAATAATCATTATTAAATATTAATTGTTGTCTGGATCGTCAGCTTGGGTTTTGTGAACTGTGCCGTGAGGATGTTCTACTGGACCATAGATAGAGTAAATCTTTAGGGGTTTGTCGCCAGTGTTTACAATATTATGCCATTTGCCTGATGGAACAAGAACAACAAAATCATCTCCTACTTCTTTAATAAAGTCAAGGTTTTCTCTTGTGTCTCCCATATAAACTTTTCCTTTTCCTTCTTCAATTCTTAGGAAT
>JAGNRX010000152.1 GCA_017988355.1 Bacteroidales bacterium
ATGTTGATTTGAAAATCCCTCTTGGAATGCTTATCTGCGTTACAGGAGTTTCAGGAAGTGGGAAGTCTTCAATAATAAATAATACTCTCCACCCTATTCTTAATCAGTATTTCTTCCGTGCCGACAAGAAACCTCTGCCATATAAAGAAATTAAAGGTATAGATAATGTTGATAAGGTAATTGAGATTAATCAATATCCAATAGGTAGGACTCCAAGATCAAATCCTGCAACATATATTGGGGTTTTTGATGAAATAAGAAAGGTATTTGCTTCCCTACCAACTGCCAAAATAAGAGATTATAAGCCAGGTAGGTTTTCCTTTAATGTTAAGGGCGGAAGGTGTGAGACATGCAAGGGAGCAGGAGTTAAACAAATAGAGATGAATTTCTTGCCTGATGTCTATGTTGTCTGCGATGAATGTAATGGAAAGAGATATAATAGGGAAACACTTGAGGTAAGGTATAAGGGAAAGTCAATTTCAGAGGTCTTAAATATGAGCTTTGATGAGGCAACTCAATTTTTTGAAAACCACCCACGAATTAGGCGTAAATTAGAAATCGTTAAGGAAGTTGGATTAGGATATATAACTCTTGGACAACCCTCAACCACTCTTTCAGGAGGAGAAAGCCAAAGAATCAAACTATCAGCAGAACTTGGAAAACCAGATACAGGAAACACCCTTTATATCCTAGACGAACCAACCACAGGACTTCATTTTGAAGACATTAGAATCCTATTGGAAGTTCTGAATAAACTTATCGAGAAAGGGAATTCAATGATAGTTATTGAGCATAATCTTGATGTAATTAAGGTTGCTGATTATATAATTGACTTAGGGCCAGAGGGGGGAAGAGATGGAGGAAGAATAATTGCAGAAGGTACACCAAAGGAAATCATCAATAACCCCAACTCCTTAACAGGTCAATATCTTAAGAAAGAGTTTCAGTAAAATATTTCAAATAGATAGATAAATGAATCACTGAAAGAATTTACTGAATCAAAGAACTAATTTTTTAAATCAAAGAAAGAGAAAATTAGTTCTTTGATTCAGAAAAATGAAATTTTAGGATTGAATATTAGCTTCTTAATCCGTATTTTTTGATTGTTTTATTTTTAATAGTGCAAGAAAGAAGAGGAAGAAAATTAAATATAATCCCAATAATTTGGATGTAAAGGTTTTTTTCGTAATTTTGCACCCTCATTTGGCGGGGTAGCTCAGTTGGTTAGAGCGTCGGATTCATAACCCGGAGGTCACGAGTTCAAATCTCGTTCCCGCTACACATATAATTAAAGTCAGTATTTATTACTGACTTTTTTTCGTTTATAATATCTTTAATCAACACTAAATATGTTTTTTCTTTTGTTTTTTAAAGTTATTATTTATCTTTGCCTATAATATTCCTTATAGGAAATAGAATATTCTTAAATTATCCTTCCTTATGCAAGAAAAAGAGAGCTGTCTTAAGAAATATAATGAATTGGCTTTTGGGTTGAGTGAAGAAACGACTAAGAGATATAGTACTTCTTTTTATTCAGCTTCAAGGTTCTTCCATCCAGAAATTAGACAAGCTATTCATAGTATTTATGGCTTTGTTAGATTGGCTGACGAAATTGTGGATAGCTTCCATAGTTTTGACAAAAAAGCATTATTAGATAAATTTGAGGAGGACTATTTCTTAGCATATAATTCAGGAATTAGTCTTAACCCAATCTTGCACTCTTTCCAAATCACTGTAAGGAAATATAATATTCCTAAAGAGGATATTGAAAACTTCCTTTCAAGCATGAGGGCAGATTTAGACAAAAAAGAATATAAGACAGATGCAGAAATAAAAAATTATATTTATGGTTCGGCAGATGTTGTTGGCTTAATGTGTTTGAAGATATTCTGTCAAAATGATGAAGAGCTTTTCAAAAAACTCTATGACCCAGCAATGCGATTAGGTTCTGCATTTCAGAAAGTTAATTTCTTAAGAGACCTTAGGGATGATGTATTATCGCTAGGTAGGATTTACTTCCCTGATTTTAATATTGAAAGATTTGATGAAGAAACGAAGTATAAGTTTATTAAAGAAATTGAAGAAGATTTCTTAGAAGCCAATAAGGGGATAAGAAATCTACCTGATAGTTCTCAATTGGCAGTAATAATAGCCTATAAATACTACCTTAGATTATTGAATAATATAAAGCATACTCCTGCAAACAAGATAATTGAGGAAAGAATAAGGGTTAGTGATTTCAATAAAGTACTTCTATTATCTAGCACTATCATTAAATACAAGATAAAACGAATCTTTATAAAGAGATAAAGCCTTCAAAGCATATGGATTATGTTCAAAATTTAAGAATAAAACTATGAATAAAGCTTTTTCAGAGAAAGACTGGTTTTTTATAAAAAATATAATAGTTTTCTATGTAATTGGGATTATTGGATTCTCAATCAAATATACTTATAGCATATTTATACACCTAACTCCTGTTGTTTTATTAATGTCTCTTGCTTTATTATTCTATTATGACCGCAAGAATATTACTACAAAGAAGATTCTCTTCTACGTTTTCATATATATATCAAGCTTATTTATAGAAATGTATGGAGTAAATACAGGTATATTATTTGGAGATTATACATATGGTAAGGGTCTTGGTGTCAAAATAATAGAGACTCCTATCCTTATTGGTATTAACTGGGTACTAATGATTTATATCACAAGTTCAATCTTCACTAAACTAAAGCCGAATTTCCTAAGTCAAGTTATTATTCCATCTTCTCTAATGATTAGTTATGATATTATTATGGAGAGAGCAGCACCTAAAATAGATATGTGGTCTTGGGCAAATGATATTATCCCTCTTCAAAACTTTTTAATGTGGGGAGGCTTAGCAATTTTATTTCATTCAATTAGATATATTCTAAAGATTGAGATTAATAATAAGATGGCTACTCCTATATTCATAGCGCAAGTACTCCTGTTTGTTTTCATTATCTTATTAAAGTAAATATGGAAGCACAAAATAATCATATTCTAAGAGCCAAGCATCATTTCTTTATATATCCATTTTTTCAGTACTATACTAAAATGATGATAAGGAAGAAATTTGAGTCTGTAAGTATTGAGGGTGAGTTTAAAGATAATGGAAAACCTCTTATGCTTATAGGAAATCATGTAAGTTGGTGGGATGGCTTTTGGGCAATGTATATTAACCTTAAGCTATTTAAAAGGAAGTTTCATTTTATGATGCAAGAAGACCAGCTACTTAGATATAAATTCTTTAATAATACGGGAGGATTCTCTATTAATAATAAACCTCGTAATATAGTAGAATCAATAGATTACTCTTCAAACCTACTAAATGATAAGAATAATCTCCTGTTAATTTACCCGCAAGGCGAGATAAATTCTATATACCAGTCTAATTTTCAGTTCAAAAGAGGAATAGAAAAGATAATAAAAGATAAGGATATTCAATTGATATTTTCTGCTAATTTAATTGACTATTTCTCTAAGCCAAAACCTTCTTTATTTATTTATATTCAGGAGTATAAGGGAGAGTTTACACATAAAGCTATTCAGGAAGCTTATAATGAGTTTTACCTTAATTCTTTTCAATACCAAACACATAGGAAATATGATTAAGTATATAGCTATTTTTGTATTGGGCTTTTCCTTTTTGCAGCTTATAGTTGGGCTTATGAATTGGGTATATGGTGTTAGACTTAAAGAGAAAAGTAATAGTAAGCAGAAGAAAACCATATCTATTCTAATTCCTGCAAGAAATGAAGAAGAGAATATAGGTTCTTTATTAAGTGATTTAGTAGAAACAGGTGGTAATATTATAGAAATCATAGTCTTTGATGATGAGTCAACAGATAAGACTGCTGAAATTATTGAAGAATATAGTATAAAAGATAAGAGAATAAAACTAATTAAATCTCAAGGTTTAGATGAGGGTTGGCTTGGTAAGAATTTTGCTTGCCATCAA
>JAGNRX010000153.1 GCA_017988355.1 Bacteroidales bacterium
TTTTATTTTATTGCCAACACATCTGGATTATACACACAAAATATCCAGTTAATTAATGGTTGCGATAGTGTTATAAACTTAAATCTTATTGTAAACCCAAGCTATAATGATACCATATTTGCAAAAATCTTTAATGGTCAAACTTATAATCAATTTGGGTTTAATGAAACTAATAAAGGGTTTTACACACAAAACTTACAAACAACAATAGGTTGTGATAGTATTGTAAATTTAAGTCTTAGTTTTGAACCAATCTATGTTGATACAATTTCTGCTTCTATCTGTGAAGGTCAAACCTATACATTGTTTGGATTTAATGAAAACACTACTGGTTTTTATATACATAACTTTGTAACACCAGAGGGTTATGATAGTATTATTAACCTAAATCTTATTATAAATCCAATCTATAATGATACAGTTTATGCTGAAATCTGTAATGGAGATACTTATAATCAATTTGGATTTAATGAAAGCGCAGCAGGTTTATATACCAAAAGCTTACAAACAACAAAGGGTTGCGATAGTATGATAAATCTAAGCCTTACTTTAAACCCAACTTATCACGATACTATATATGCTGAAATCTGTAATGGAGATACGTATAATCAATTCGGATTTAATGGAGATAGTACTGGTGTGTATGTTCAAAACTTCCAAACAACAAATGGCTGTGATAGCAATTTTTACCTTAATCTTATTGTAAATTACGTCCCAAGTCCATTATACCTTTCATTACATAACGCAGCAAATTACATTGAGCTTAATTGGGCAGGACATGAACCGCTATATATAATATATAGAGATAATGATTCTTTGGCAATGGTTACAACAAATATATATAAAGATACTAATGTTGTTGAAGGAAGAAGTTATTGCTATAAGTTAAAAGCATTAAATGGTGAATGTGAAAGTGAATTTGGACAACAGGAATGCTATACTTATACTTTATTGAATGACGTAGTAAATAATAGAATAACAACTAAGCTTTATCCTAACCCAGCTGATAATAAAACAATATTAGAGGTTAATGGACTAACTTCATCAGCGGATATTATTATTTATGATATTTACTCAAGAGCTATAAATACTTATAGAATAGACCCATCAAAGAAAGAATTAGAGATTGACGTTCGTGGATTAGCAAAAGGAATTTACACTATTAAGATAATAAGCCAAAACCTAAACCAAACTCAAAAACTAATAGTTAAATAGCTTTTAGAAGCGAGGTTAAGGGTTTATTTACATATTAAGATAGAATGCAAGATTGGTGAAGTAGCTGTCTTTTTGTGGAACGTAGCCTACTTGTACTCCAACATTAAGTGGATATTGAATTCTGAAAACATTGAAATCCATTTGTAGGTAAGTTCCAAAACTGCTTAAGTACTTTTTATCGAAATAACCAAAGTCAAAGAATCCTCTTGCGGTTAGCCTCTGAATATATAAGAGCTTGCCAATTGCAAAGTCTGGATAGCATAGTGGAAGGTGGTAGTTGAATTTAGCTCCATAGAAAGTTTCTGGGTATTCTCCATAAACCCCTCTTGTAAGAAAGACTTCATTAGGAAAGTAGTAAACAGAAGGAGTGTTTTTTTGGTAATCAAGATTTATTTCAAAGCTATGATTCCTAAAAATGCTTGGTAGATAGGTTGTAGAACTAATTGTAATTATACTAGCATTCTCTGAACTTAGAGAGCGTTGTAGGTTTATTCCAAGTGTTTGTCCAAGTCGAGGACTAAGGTCTTTTACAGCCATTGATTTTATTATCCCTGTGCGAAATCCAATGCCTAAGGTGTGAAAGTTTATTAAGCTGCTGTGATAATTAGATATTGGATTAATATCTCTATAAGAATAACGAAATATGGTATTGAAATACTTATTATAATTATTCTTAGTCCATGCATAGGGTAAGACTGCATTTAGAGAAGAGTTATATTCATTCCAAACATAGGATGAAATATTCCTTTGGCTGTAATTTAGTTTTAAATTAAGAATTGGATAAAAGCCTTTATAGGTATAGTCGAAAAATAGTTCTCCTCTTTTTTCAGCAACCAAATACCGATACCCTGTGGAGAAAAGAGATGTACCCATAATGTTTTGTGAGAATAAAGAGAGCCCGAAATCAATGTCTTGGCTTTCTGCATTAATATAAATTGGTGCCCAAGAGTGGAAATTGAAAAGGTGTTTTAGTTTGCTGTATTTCTTGCTTTTGAAAATGGTATCTCTAATCTTGTCTTTTGTAAATAAATAATCCTCCTGCTCTGTAATAACTTTAGCTAATGGGAATAGGGGAGTTTCTTTGTCTTTCTTAATACTGTCTCCCTTAATTATAGGTTGGATATAGACTTTGCTACCATCAGCCGTATATTGGCTAATGATTAAACTGTCGCCAAGGAATGAGAAATCCATAACTCCAAACCTACTATCTGTGTTTTGGGTAATATTATTGGAGTTTATGTATGGGTTAAAAGAATAAACCTGATAAGTATTGTCATAGTCTCCAATAAAATAAAGCCTTCCATTGTGGAACTTAGTCTTTAAGATATTATTAAAACTAAATGGTGTTATTTGTGTATAGGATTGATTGTAAATATTATACTTCCCTATTGACTTACCACAAAGGTTAAACTTAATAAGAAATATCTCATCTGCCTTATCTGACCAAGTAGGATAGGAAAACTTATCATAAGATTTAGAATGTTCAAATCTTATTAGAATGTTTCCTGTGGTCTTATCAAGTATAACTAAACGCTGATCGTTAATTGAGTCCTCTTCAATAGCTGCAATAATATTTTCATTATTTGGGTTATATGTTGGGTTATAAAGTCTCTTCTTATTAGTTATCCTTTTATAATTATCTTTTTCTATATCATATTCAATAATATCTCCGTAGTTTTCATGTTCCCATCTTGGGTGGAACTTATACTCCGAAAAAAGTAATTTATTATTTAATATATCTGTATAAGAGTTTAGAATACTACCAATACTAGAAATCTTTGTCTCGTTATTATTAGAAAGCTTAACTATTTGAGCTGCTTCAAAGGATGATGTTTTTATGCTTATAATTGTTGAGTCGTTTAGTCTTTGAGGTGATAGGTAATTTGAGTAGAACTTATCTTTCTTGCCTAATGGGTTAGAGGTAATATCTTTTTTTGTTTCATAATATGCTTTGTCTTCTTCTGTCCACTTAGTTTTTAGACTATCTATCATTTCAAAGTATAAGCTTTCTAAATCTATCTTTAAGTTTCTTTTCTCCGACTTACCAAAAAACTGAAATTTCCAGAAGTTCCTGCCAACATTTTCAAGCATATCAGCCCATATATACTTATCGTATTTCTGCCTTCCAAAAGCTGTTAAATTATATCCTAAAATATATGTGTTTGGAACATACTCCTTCTTAGAACCAAGCAATGCTTTATCGAAAGAATAAACTCCTTTATCTAATACTTGAGCCTTGAAATACATATTAAAATCAGGCGTCTTACCTCTCCCTGTTGGAGTAAGGGCAGTTTCGGCAACAACTGCATCACCTTCCATAAACCAAATAGGAATATAAAGCCCTAAGATTAAACCATAAACATGTTCTCCAAGAGCATTAACAAGGAATTTTGAAGCACCTGTATGTAGGGCATAAACTTGAACGGAATGTCTCCACTCGTGAATTGCAAGTTGCAACATCCAAGGATAAGCATAGGTGTCGGTGTGGGTTGTTGTCCAGAGTTCATTTCTTTTTGGAGCCCAGGCTGAAAGTCCGTTTGCGTAGGATGTGTTGGTGTGAAGAATAAAGGGAACGTTTGGAGGAATGGTCTTAAGTGAACTCCCAACAAATCCAAAAATTGTGTCTAAGGCAGAGGCAAACTCTTGAGCTTTTTCTTCATAGTAGTCAGGATAGATTATTCCAAACTTCTTTGTCTTAATTTGTCTCCACTTTATGTTTCCATTATCAATGCCTGAATTATAATATTG
>JAGNRX010000154.1 GCA_017988355.1 Bacteroidales bacterium
TTAGTACGTCACGGAGAAAGTGAGTGGAACAAAGCAAACCTATTTACAGGTTGGACAGACGTTGGTTTGTCAAAAAAAGGAGTACAAGAAGCTTATGAGGCAGGTAAAGCCCTAAAAGAAAATGGCTTTGCACCAGAAATATGCTTTACTTCCTATTTGAAAAGAGCAATAAAGACTCTAAATAATATCCTTGATTCTATGGATATGGACTATCTTCCAGTTGAAAAATCATGGAGATTAAACGAAAAACACTACGGAGCATTACAAGGGTTAAATAAAAAAGAAACTGTTGAGAAATACGGTGAAGAACAAGTTTTGCTTTGGAGAAGAGGGTTTGATGTTAAATCACCTATTCTTGATGAAAACGATGAGAGAGCACCATCTTTTGATAAAAGATATAAAGATGTAGATAAGAAAGACTTACCTCTAACTGAATCTCTTCAAGACTGTATTGATCGTCTAATGCCTTATTTCCAAAACAATATCTTAAAAGCTTTTGAAACTCATGATGAAGTTATAGTTGTTGCACACGGAAACTCTCTAAGAGGAATTGTTAAGACATTGAAAGGAATGAGTGATGATGAGATAATTGCATTCAATATCCCAACAGGAATTCCTTATGTGTTTTATTTAAATGAGAAACTAGAACTAGTAAAAGACGAGTTCATTGGAGATGCTGAAACCATTAAGAAGTTGATGGAAGCAGTTGCAAACCAAGGAAAGAAATAAAAGAAATCAATTCAATCTAAGTACACTTAAACTAAAGAGTTTGAGCATATTTAACTTAGAATTATCAATGATAGCAAAAATAAAACACGATTATTTTTGCTATTATTGATAATAAGATTACTTTTGCATTTATAAATGTGGAAAGATTTGAATTGATTGCAACCACAAAAAAAAATGCTAAACCATTTTTGATAATATCAATTCTATTTTTTCCATTTTGTTGATTTAATAATAATAAAACAAAACAAGATGGCATATTTTTTTACCTCTGAATCCGTTTCAGAAGGTCATCCGGACAAAGTATCGGATCAAATTTCAGACGCTTTATTAGATGAATTCTTGCGTCACGACCCCAATTCAAAAGTAGCTTGCGAAACATTATGTACAACAGGACTTGTTGTGCTTAGTGGTGAAGTTAAGTGTCAAGGATATATTGATGTTCAGGAAACAGCAAGAAAAGTTATTCGCAACATTGGCTACACCAAAGGAGAATATATGTTTGAAGGTAATTCCTGTGGAGTTATCTCAACAATCCACGAACAATCAGGAGATATAAACCAAGGCGTAGAAAGAGGAAATCCAGAAGACCAAGGAGCAGGAGATCAAGGAATGATGTTCGGTTATGCTTGTAGCGAAACCGAAGACTATATGCCTTTATCCCTAATTCTTTCTCACCAACTAATGTCTGAGCTTGCAAAAATCAGAAGAGAAGGAAAACAAATGCAATACCTTCGTCCAGATAGCAAATCTCAAGTAACAATCGAGTACGACAGCAATAACAAGCCAATTTCAATTAACACAATTGTCGTTTCAACACAGCACGATGATTTTGATGAAGAAAAGGCAATGTTAGCTCAAATTCACAAAGACGTAAAAGAAATACTTATACCTCGAGTTATTGCAATCCAACAACGTCAAGACGTAAAAGATCTTTTCAAACACGATTATATACTTCACGTTAACCCAACAGGAAAATTTGTTATCGGAGGACCACATGGCGACACAGGTCTAACAGGAAGAAAGATTATTGTTGACACCTACGGTGGAAGAGGAGCTCATGGCGGAGGAGCATTCTCAGGAAAAGACTCATCAAAAGTTGACAGAAGTGCAGCTTATGCAGTTCGTCATATTGCAAAAAACATGGTAGCAGCAGGACTTTGTCAAGAAGTTCTTGTTCAGGTTGCTTACGCTATTGGAGTTGCTGAGCCAGTTGGACTATATGTGAACACCAATGGAACTGCAAAAGTAAAGGACGTGAGCGGAGAAATTATGACTGATGGAATGATAGCAGAGAAAATTCATAAAATCTTTGACCTTAGACCATATTCTATCGTACAACGCTTTGGACTAAAGAACCCTATCTTCTTACCAACTGCTTCTTATGGACATTTCGGAAGAACACCATACGTTGAAAATGTTATAGTAATTGAAAACGGAATAGAAACAAGCAAAGAAGTTGGATTTTACACATGGGAAAAACTAGATTACGTAGAAAAGATTAAGAAAGAATTTAATCTATAACTTCAAAATAATAAATAGATTTTTCTAATACCCAAAGGAGCATAAATAAAAACTATGCTCCTTTTCTTTTATATCAATTATTTTTCGTATATTTGCATAAGTAAATCACTTCATTCTAATTAGGGACTATTTATCTATAGAAACCCCGTCCGAATAGATTAGAATTTCCAATTTTCAACTTCATTTCAAAAGATGCACATCATTTACCCCGAAAGATGTACATCATTCGACCCAAATGATGTGCATCATTTGCACTCTAACTCTGCGTTTCAGTAATTTTATACAGCGTTTCAGAAAATTATCTCTTTGATTCAATAAATTATTCCTTTGATTCATTTATCTAATGCCTCTTTACAATCTATACTATCAAGTTGAATGGTTTCTAAATAATCGAATTTAGAATTGAAAATAATCTATATTTTTCTTGTAGTTAAAGAAATTATTATTTACATTTGCAGAATAAATTAACACCATTAAAACAATGAAGGCATATATTAGTAAATTAGTTTTAGGAGTATTTATTACTCTATTATCATTTAGCGTTAATGCACAAGATTATGAGTATATACCTTTGGTTAAACCTGGGTTACAGATGTGGACATGTGAGCAAGGTTATTCGGGACATGATGATGAAGCATATAGGTTTAGAAAATATGCTCTTACGGATGAAGACACCGTAATTGAAAATCAAATATATAAGAGACTATACTCTTTTACTGATATTGTATTTGATTCTACAACAGCCACATGTATAGGAGGGTTAAGAGAAAACGAACAAAAACAAGTATTCTATAGAGGAAGTACAATAAATAAAATGATTTATGATTTTTCTCTTTCGATTGGTGATACAGTTTATGACTCTGAAAATCCTGATTTCATTTTTACAGTTGACAATATAGATACTCTTAATTATAATGGAATACAAAGAAAAAAGTTTACAATACAAACTTTTGGACAAATTGCTGGTATATGGATTGAGGGTATAGGAAATTATGAAGGGTTATTTTATTCTTTTCACACAAATACTGCTCATGATTGGGGAAATACTCGTTGTTATACTCATAATGGAGATTTGCTGTACTCTAATCTTCGTTATGGAGCTTATGATTGTATTACGCCATTAATGAGTATTGATGATATTTCACTTCAAGATAATTCAATAACTCTTTATCCTAACCCAGCAAATAATCAAGTAAATATTAGCTCTGAGAATATTATTAATGCAATAGAAATATTTAATTCCCTTGGTCAAAGTGTTTATCAAACTAATGTGAAGTCAAGAGAAAAGGTTATTGATATCAATGCTCTTTCAAAGGGGGTTTATGTAATTGGAGTAAATACAGAGAAAGGATATATTAAGAAGAAGTTGATAAAGAATTAGAGTTAAGTTTAAAATAAATAATAACAATCTAGGATTCTGCCGTGGCACTATCTGTTCTTCTCAAAACTAAATTTAGAAATAATTGTTCTTTATTTGGCATTAAAGAAAATGTTGTTTACATTTGCAGAATTAATTAAACCTCATTAATTTATGAGAAACTTTAATCTAAATTCACTGTTCATCTTATTCTATGCTATTCATTTAATAGTAATAGCTCTTCTTTGTTCAATCTTGATTTATTTAAGTATTGGTTCCCTTCCACTTTTCCAGTCTTCTATTATTTGTTTATATTTACTTTTAATTTATTTTTTTGTGTAATTAAATTATTAC
>JAGNRX010000155.1 GCA_017988355.1 Bacteroidales bacterium
TCAGTAAATTATTACGGCGTTTCATTTTCTTGATACTTAACTTTTACTTTTTACCTCTTAGTTTTTCACTTTTCAAGTATTATTTTATATCTTTGTTTGTTTATAAAATTGGATTATGAGATTAGAGTTTTTACAGCATTCGGAATATAAGGATTATGCAAGGGGTTTATATATGAGTTCTTTCCCTGAAGATGAGAGAAGGGATTTTGATATAAATTTTGAGTTAATTGAGACTAAGGATTTCGATTTCTTTGTCATTATTGATTCTTTACCAGAGCCTAAACCTATTGGGATTATTAGCATTTGGTATTTTGAAGATTATATTTATATTGAGCATTTCGCTATTGATGAAAATGAAAGATTTAAGGGGAAGGGTAAGGAGATTATCAAAACTCTTATTGATAGCGTAAAGATGCCTATTATTATTGAAGTGGAACCTCCTATTGACGAAATAACAAAGAAAAGGGTTGAGTTTTATGAGGGATTGGATTTTGAATTATTAGATTATTTTTATTTACAACCTCCCTACTCAAAAGCAAAGAATCCTATTGAGTTAAAACTTATGGTTTATGATAAAAAGCTATTGGACAATAAGCCTTTAGAAGAAATTATTACGGAGATTTACGAGTTTGTTTATGGGGTGGGTTCATAGGTTTTACTCTCTTTTGAAATGAGTATTTATATTTAAAATCAAAAGAAATTCATTCTATGTTTTGTGATTGACCAAAACTTTTGTATTTTTGCACTCTCAAAACGGCCTCGTAGCATAATTGAATAGTGCATCTGATTACGGCTCAGAAGGTTACAGGTTTGAATCCTGTCGAGGTCACTTTTTTGAAGACATTATTACTATTTACTTAGTTTTAATGTCTTTTTTTTTGTTTTTATTCCTTATTTCATTGCCCAACCAAAAATATTCTTTATCTTTGAAAGCTAAAATGATATTTCTAAACTTTTAAAACAATATGATTATGAACGAAGAATTAAAGGCTTTAAAGCCAGAAAAAGTGTTTAAATATTTTGCTGAAATACTTGAAATACCGCGTCCTTCAAAGAAAGAGGATAAGATTATTGCTTATTTGATGAACTGGGGTGAGGCCAGAAAACTTGAAACCCTTAGAGATGAAATAGGTAACGTGATTATTAGAAAGCCTGCAACAAAGGGTTATGAAAGCAAGCCTTGGGTATGTTTACAATCGCATATGGATATGGTTTGTGAGAAGAATAGTGATAAGGTTTTTGATTTTAATAAAGATGCTATCGAGGCTTATGTTGAAGATGGTTGGTTGAAAGCAAAGGGAACAACTCTTGGTGCTGATGATGGGATTGGGATGGCTATTGCACTTGCTATTTTGGATTCTGATGATGTTGAGCATGGTAATATTGAATGTCTTTTCACTGTTGATGAAGAAACTGGTCTTTCAGGAGCAATGGCACTTAGTCCAGATGTTTTAAAAAGTCGCATCCTAATTAATCTTGACTCAGAGGATGAGGGAGAATTATTTATTGGATGTGCTGGTGGAAAAGACACGTTAGCTAAAATACCTTACGAAACCGAAGAAGCACCAGAGGGTAAAGCATATAAGATTTCTGTTTTAGGAGGAAAAGGTGGACACTCAGGAGATGATATAAACAAAGGCTTGGCTAATGCGAATAAGGTTTTAAACAGAATCCTTTGGTCAATTGATAAGGCTATGGTATTTGCTCTTGCAAGTTTTGAGGGTGGTAACCTAAGAAATGCAATTGCTCGTGAGGCTAATGCTGTTGTGGTTGTTGGCCAGGGTGATGAAAAAGAAATGATTGAAATGGTTGAGCAGTATAATAAGGATATTCGTTTTGAATTCCGTTCTACTGAGCCTAACCTTCAAGTTAAGATAGAGGAGGTTCCTTGTCCAGCAGAAGTTATTGATGAAATGACTCAAGACGAGCTATTAAATGTATTGTATGCAGTTCCGCACGGTGTTTTATCTATGAGTAGAGAGATACCAAATTTCGTTGAAACCTCAACTAACCTTGCCTCAATTAAGATGATTGACAATCATTTTGTTATAGCAACCTCTCAACGTTCATCAATTGATACAGCAAAAGAAGCAGCTTGTGATAAAAATGCAGCTTGTTTCCTTTTAGTTGGTGCAGAAGTAACGCATGGTGATGGTTACCCTGGTTGGGTTCCTAATCCAGATTCAAAAATACTGAAAGTTGCTGAACAAAGCTATGAAAGACTATTTGGAAAGAAACCAATCGTTAGAGCAATACACGCAGGACTAGAATGCGGCTTAATTGGCGAGAAGTATAAAGGTATGGATATGATTTCCTTTGGCCCAACCCTTAGAGGTGTTCACTCACCAGATGAAAAACTTGAAATATCAACAGTTGAATTATGCTGGCAACATACTTTAGATGTCTTGAAGAACGTTTAAAAAGGAAAATTTATGAATAATTTTATAATAAAACCTAAACACATAGTCTTAATGGCTATTGGAGTTCTTGCATTAATATTGTTATTTATGTTTGGAGGTCCAGTTTATAGGGTATGGCAACAAGAGATGAGAGGTAGAGCTCAGTTTGCAGAAGCTGAACAAAACCGTAGAATTAAGATTGAGGAAGCAAAAGCAAACCTTGAGGCAGAGAAACTAAATGCACAAGCAGAAGTTGAAAGAGCTAAGGGCGCTGCAGAGGCAATAAAAATTGAAAACGGAACCTTATCAGACAGATATATCCAATACCTATGGGTTAGAAACCAAAACAACCTTAATGATAGGACTATTATCTACGTGCCAACAGAAACCAATCTACCTATTTTGGAGGCTGGAAGAATGACTAACTTTAAAAAAGAATAAACATGTTTAATAAAAACACATATATAGAACGTCGTAAAAAATTAGCAAATGACGTTAAAGATGGACTAATACTTATTTTAGGTAATACAGATAGTGCATTTAACTATACAGCAAATATTTACACATTCCGTCAAGACTCTTCTTTTCGTTATTTCTTTGAATATAACTTAGCTGACCTTTCAGGAGTTATTGATGCAAATACAGGAGAGGATTACTTGTTTGGAGATGATGTTGAGATAGATGATATTATTTGGACAGGAGAAGTTGATTCAATAAGAGAAAGAGCTGATGTAATTGGAGTTAAGCATAGCGGTTCAAGACAAGACCTAAAAAACTTGCTTGAAGCTGCAATACTTCAAGGAAGACAGATACACTTCCTACCACCATATAGGGCTGAAAATAGAAACGCTTTATCTTCCCTACTTCATATCAAGAAAGACCATGTTGAAAAGTTTGCCTCACTAGAACTTAGAAAAGCAATTGTTAAGCAACGTTCAATTAAATCACTAGAAGAGATTGTTGAAATTGAAAAAGCTATTGGAACAGCTTATCAGATGCATACAACAATGATGAGGATGGCAAAAGACCTTTCAACCTACGAATATCAAATTGCAGGAAAGATGGAAGGAATTGCACTCTCTGGAGGAGGACCCGTTTCCTTCCCTGTCATCCTTACAACTCACGGAGAAATTCTTCACGGTCACGACCATAGCCTACAACTAAGAGAAGGCAGGATGTTAGTTTCTGATGCAGGATGTGAAACTCCAAGTGGCTACTGCTCTGATATAACAAGAACAGTTCCTTGTGGAGGGAAATTCAACGAAAGACAAAGAGGTGTATATGAAGCGGTTCTTAATGCTAACTTAGCAGCACAAGCAGCAATTAGACCAGGAATTGAATACAAACAAATACATCTTTTAGCAGTCAAAACCTTAGGTGAAGGACTTAAATCAATAGGACTTATGAAAGGCGATATTGATGCAGCCGTTGCAGAGGGAGCTATGGGAGTTTTTATGCCACATGGTTTAGGTCATATGTTAGGAATGGATGTTCACGATATGGAAAACTTCGATGAAACTATTGTTGGTTATGACGAAAAGACTTCACG
>JAGNRX010000014.1 GCA_017988355.1 Bacteroidales bacterium
ACTAATAAAGAATGCAGAACCAGGTAAGGTAATATCTAAGAAGAAAATTGGTTTTGATAAAAAAGAGATTAATAACAAAACAGATGAATATATACTTGGTAATATATTTGATTTTCTTGGTTCAGATTTTTTTACAATTGAAAAGAATAAGATGAAGGAAAAAACTGATACATTATTTTATTTCAAACATAACGAACTTGAAGAGGATAGACAGTATTTCATATTTACTGCAAGTCCACAAGCAATGTTATATGATCATGCTTATGGTGACAGAGTTGTATATTTGGATTATAGTGATATTGAGAATAAAGGTGAAATACATCAATATATTGATTTCTCTTTTAGCCAAACTTCTTTAAAGGGAAAGAACTGTGTTGATTTTGTTAAAAAGCACATAGGATACGACCCAGTTATAACTTATATGAAGTATAAAAAACTTTTCCCAGACAATAGTACTTCGTTGCATTTATGGAATTTAGAGGGTTTTAATTGCTATAATAAAAGAAATATCAATATAGTAGGAACCCCGCATCTACCTGAATATATCTATCTTTTAAACGGTGCATTTATAGGAATTGATGTTAATAGTGTAAGAGAAATGGAGTATTTGAAAGTTGAACATAATAATTACCACTTCAATTTTATGACCTACGAAAATAAAGTACTTCAAAAGTTGCAATTTAGCTTTATAGAAAACCAGTTAATTCAAGCCATTGGAAGATCTAGGCTGATTCACAATAAATGTATTGTGCGTTTATTTTCTAATTTTCCTGTTAAAGGTGGTATAATAATATATGAAGAAGAAGAAAATAAAGTTAATTCAGTCTCATTTGAAGAAAATAATGAAGAAATAATAAATAATAATGGTGATTTTGAGCCAGAAAATGATGAAAACAAGGAAAAATCAGCTTAAATGTACGATTTTTCGATAAAACACACACTTTTGTTGAACTTTTCTAAAAGACGTACTATTTATTAATAACAGTTGCAAAGGTTGGGATTGTTAAGAATAAAATAATCTAGTTGGGATGAAAGTCTTTAACTAGAACAAAAAGAAAAAATAATGGAACTATGCAAAAAATCAATGCAAGAAAAATGAAGGGTTTTCAAGGGCTGTACCTAAAAACTGCTAGCGTATTAAATCTAAAAAGATATTTTTTATTCGTAAGAGATGGATTAGAAAAGAAATTCCCAAAGGGTGAGAGAACTCATCTGGAATATAAGAAATTGATAAGTATGAACAGGGGGTTACTACCAGTTTTTCAAATAAATGCTTTGGAGTATATTGATACGTTTGGGAAGAAATGTATTTCCTTTAACAATCAAATAGAGATTATTATTTTGATATCTAATAAAAAAGAATTGGAGAGAATAAGAAAGCTTATCAATAAACAACATTTTGTCTTGATGTCTTATTTGAACAATGATGGGAATTTGAGGGTATTGATAAATGTTAAGAATATTAATTTAAAAAATAGTGATTACGATACACTTTTAATGAAGTACGATAATATATATAATACTTGGGTTTATATTATTCGTAACTATTTGCGGCGAAAATATGGTTTATTGATTGATAACTGCCCAGATAGAAGCATGGCTGCTAAGGTTGAATACTCCTATGATGAGGAAGCATATTATAATGAATTTGCAGGGGTTTTTGATTTTAAGTATATGAAAGGGGTTAAAGGGTTAAATAGAATCTTATATGAGTTTATATTTGATTCTGCTAATAATCCTTGTTATAAAGGTTATAGGCATATACGAATATCAAATAGAATTATGAGTCTTTATCTTATTGAAAAAATAAGTATGAATGATATTAGATTGTTTTTAAAGCATTGCTGTAATGATATTGGTGAAGTAGATCTTGAGAGGATGATTAATAATGCTATTAGAACAAAGAAAAAAAACGATGTGAGGGATTTGTTAATATCACTTCCTCTTAAAGATTTTTTTATGCAAACAATGGAGGGTGAACAATTGCAAAATGCACTTGAGGATATCGAAGTTTGTAGGATAATGATGAATGAAGCTAAGCAAAATAGAGATAAATCTGCTTAAATAACAGATAGTTAGAGAAAGTTTAAAGAAAACGACAAATAATTGATAAATAATTAACTTTTGCAGTCTTTTGCTTTTTTTGATACTATTTATATTTAGATGAGAAGACAAAGTGTCTAATTCATTTTTTATTTATAAAACCGATTTTATTAGTGAAATTATTTTGAAGTAATTAGTAAAATCAAAATTTAAAACCTCGCTATAGTATAAGGTTAATAGCATACAATTCTGATTAAATATGTTAAAGTTCAGAGAAGCATACAAGTTGGAGCTGATCCTGGGATAAAATTCCTTGCTCGCTTGTTTAGAGGAAACGATGTGTCATTAGACCAGTTAGCAGAGGAGATTTCAGAATCAACAACTATCAGCTTTCCAGATGTTTTGGGAATGATAAAGGTAATGGAAATAATGATCAGCAGACATGTATCAAATGGTTCAGCTGTTAAGTTGGGTTATCTTGGTTCATTTATTCCAGCAATTAAGGCTAAAGCTCAAGAAACCCTTGATATGGTCGATGCATCAACAATTAAGGCATTTAGATGCCGTTTTAACGCATCACCCGAGTTCAAACGCAGCCTTGCAAAAACAGGATTTGCAGAAGCTAATTTGGAAATTAAGGGGTTGCAGTAGGGGTTTTGTCTGAACTCTGATTAGTTTGATTAACGGATTACCATGATTGTTATTTACTTTCATAGTCCATCACTTAATCAGATTAATCACAGTTCAAGACATTTTATTTAAACAAAAAGAGACGTCCAATTGGGCGTCTCTACTTGTTTTGGCTATTGTATGTTTGTATGTTATTTGTTTAGAACATCGACTGTATTTGTTCTTCCATTTCTTGTGGTTCGGTTGGGCTTTCGTATCTTATGATTTTTGAGCCGTCTTTGGATACAAGGAATTTGGTGAAGTTCCATTTTATCTCGTCTCCTTTTGCAAATTCTGGATGATATTTCATTAGTATGCCTGTTAGTTGTTTGCCTACTTCTTCGTTCTTAAAGCCTTCAAATGGGGCTTTCATCTTCAAGAATTTATATAGGGGTGCTGCATCGTCTCCGTTTACGTCTATCTTTGAAAACATCTGAAAGTCAACGCCGTAGTTCTTGGTGCAGAATTCTTTTATCTCCTGGTCTTTCCCTGGCTCTTGTCCAAGGAATTGATTGCAAGGGAATCCAAGAATGACTAAGCCTTGTTCTGCGTATTTTCTGTTAAGCTCCTCTAAGGCTTCGTATTGCTTGGTAAATCCACATTTTGAAGCGGTGTTTACTATCAAGATGACTTTGCCTTTGTAGTCTGAAAAGTTTATCATCTCTCCATCTAAGCTCGTCATTTTGGCTTCATAGATTGATGAGATTTCTTTTTGCTTTTCTTTTGCTTTTGTTTGTCCATAAGATACGGACAATAGGGATACTACGCTTAAGACTAAGAATGCTGAAAGTATGTGTTTAATGCTTTTCATAGGTTTTTTATTTCTTTATATTATAGCATTTTCTCTATTTCCTCTTCCATTTCCTTTGGGCTAACGGATGACTCAAATCTCTTTATGGTCTTGCCGTCTTTGGATACTAAGAACTTGGTGAAGTTCCATTTGATATTATCGCCTTCTATGAACTCTGGTGAGTTTTCTTTTAGTATGCCTGTTAGTTTGTCGCCTATTTCTTTGTTTGGGAAGCCTTGGAAGGGTGCTTTTGCTTTTAGGAAGGTGTATAGTGGGGATTCGTCCTTGCCATTTACGTCTATCTTTGAAAACATCCTAAAGCTTACGCCGTAGTTCATGGTGCAGAACTCTGATATCTCGCCGTCTAAGCCTGGTTCTTGCCCTAAGAATTGGTTGCAAGGGAATCCAAGAATGACTAAGCCTTGGTCTGCATATTTCTTGTTTAGTTCCTCTAAGCCTTCGTACTGTCCAGTGAAGCCACATTTGCTTGCTGTGTTTACTATTAGCATTGGTTTGCCTTCGTAGTCTGAAAAATCAACTATTTGTCCGTTGATTGATTTGCTCTTAAAATTATGTACGTTTTCCATATTCTCGTTTTGTTAATTGTTATTGTAAATTTTTAATTACTTGTATCTATCATTAACCTCAAAACTTAAGTTTTTATTGTTATTAGGTATAAAAAAATATCTCTTTTGAACATTTTCTTTCTCAAATCCAATTTTGGAATTAGGTTTGATAGATTATAATAATAGGTTGTTGGGGTGAGCTTTAGGGCTTAAGGCGTTGGTAATTCTTGGACACAGAAATTTAAGAGATAGTTATTTTCTTTACTTTCCTAACTACTCTTAAACTTAAATCTTACTCCTTAAGAAAATTAAAAACAGAAATAGGAAAAAGGTCATAGGTTTAATTTTACGACCTTTCTCTTATCTGGTTAGGTTATTATCCTAATATTGCTTTTAATTCTTCTGGAATATTTATTTTTGAACTCTTAACCGATCTAATCTTAGCTTCTCCTTCTTTTGAAAGCTTGAAATACATTTGGCGTTTGTCTTCTTTTCCTAAGCTTCTTTCAACAAAGTTTTGACTCTCTATTGATTTGATAACTTTGGATGTGTTAGAACAAGTTAGGTTTAACTTCTTAGCCAAAACTGTTGAAGAAAGGGTCTTAAATTCTAACAAAGTGCATAGTAGCATTCCTTCGTTAAGCGATAGACCATATTCTTTTTCAAACTCTACTTCAAATTTTTCAATCGTTGCGTAGATGTCACGAATTTTGCATAATGTTTCCATATAATTAATTTGTTTTTGGTTTTTTCAATAAAACTTCGTCTATTGCTTTTTTAAATTCTGTTTTTGGTAATGCTCCTCTAACTAATTGAGGTGCTTCATTCATTGGAACAAAAAGTAGGGTAGGTATTGACTTGATTGCAAATGCCTGTGCCAGTTCTTGTTGCTCTTCTGTATTTATTTTATAAACATAGATTTCTCCTTTGTATTCCTCTGCTAATTCTTCAAGGATTGGTGCTATCATCTTACATGGTCCACACCAGTCTGCATAAAAATCAATTATACATGGTTTGTCACCTAAGTACTTCCACTCTGTTGGGTTTTCTTCGTAGTTCGCTACTTTTTGTAGGAACTCTGCTTTTGTTAAATGTATCGTGTTCATCTTCTTTTCTGTTTTATTTGTTTCTAAATTACTTTTGTCTGTTTTTGTCATTGAATCGCACGATGCAAATAGAGATGATGCTCCAAATACAAGTGCAAATATAATTAATTTTTTCATCTTTGAGCTATTATTATGAATATTGGATAATTTTTTTCATTTTTATATTTATTATCATATACTTTTTCGCTTAGAATTATAAAACCTTCTTCCTTTAAAAGGTCTGATAGCTTCTCAAGATTAAATCCATTATGTGGGACTTTTATTCCTTGGTGAAAGCTTCCATCTTCCTCAACTAAGTCGCCTATTGCAAGAAATCCGTCTTTCTTTGTCTTTAGTTTTACTTCTTTTATAAACTCTCTTGTGTCTTCAATATGGTGAAGTGACATAAAACATATTACTCCATCAAGGTCTTTTAGTTCTGAGTCTTTAAATTCTCCTTCAAATATCTCAACCTTGTCTTTGTTTGTTTGGTCAAGTTTTTGGCGTAAAACACTTAGCATTGAGGGAGAGTTGTCAACCATATAGACCTTATTAACGCTCTCCACTAAGCTTAGTCCAACAAGTCCTGTTCCTGCTCCAACCTCTGCTAGGCGGTCTTTCTTATACAAGAATATGCTATTTTTTATCTGTTTTGAGAACTTGCTTGTCATCTCAACCTTATCAGGGTCGTCCCAAGCCTCTGCCTTATCTTTAAAGTTATCTATCATTGTTTTTTATTAAATAAATAGGTTTACATCTGACTTTGTTGCTCTTTCCATATAGGTTGCAACTCCTCCAATTGTTACCTGGTCTAATAGTTCTTCTCTCTTAACTCCCATAACATCCATTGACATCTGACATGCTATAAATTCAACTCCCATCTTAAGGGCGTCATCTCTTAGTGATTCAAGTGATTGGATATTGTTTTTCTTCATTATATGCCTCATCATCTTGTCTCCCATTCCAAACATACTCATCTTAGAGAGGTGGAGTTTGAGTGAGCTTGAAGGTAGCATCATTGAGAACATCTTGCCAAATATATCTTTCTTAACCTTAGGTTTCTCAATTTTCTTAATAATATTTAGTCCCCAGAAGGTGAAAAACATTGTTACTGGCTCGCCTGTTGCTGCTGCTCCTGTTGCAAGCACCATTGAGGCAAGTGCTTTATCTAAGTCATCACTAAAGACTACGAAGGTCTTGCCTTTTGCTTGGCAGGTGTTGATTACTTCGCAGCTCTTTGGGTTTTTCTCTACCACAATTGCATATACTCCTTTATCAACTACTGATGAGATTAGAAGGTTGCCGGTATTGTCGCACCATGCTTGTGCATCTCTTGCAAATCCTCCATCGGTTGAGTGTATTTCTACTCTCTGCCCATCTGTAATCTCGTCCATTGCTGTCTTTAGTCTTATGATAGGACCAGGGCATTGTAGTCCACAGGCGTCTATTAGAATAGGTTTTGGTGGTTCTTGTTTGTTGATTTGTTCTATGTCGTGTTGTTGTGGTTTAATTATATGTTTGCTTACCTCTGTTACTGGTGCCATTGCGGTAGAATATGTCTTATATCCTCCTGAAAGGTTTCTTACGTCGGTAAATCCATTAAGGGTTAGTATTTTGTATGATAGGTAGCCTCTTAGACCAACTGCACAATAGATGTAGATTGTCTTATCTTTAGGTAGTTCATTGAAGCGATGTCTTAGTTCATCAACTGGAATATTTACTGCTCCATGTATCATTCCCATTGAACATTCTGCCTCTGTTCTAACATCTAGTATTATTGAGTCTTCTCTGTTTACGTCTCTTAACTCTCTCCAAGTGGCAATCTTCATTGCTCCACTAACAATATTACTTGCAACATAACCAGCAATTGCTATTGGGTCTTTTGCAGAGGAGTAGGGTGGTGCATAGGCGTGTTCTAGTTTAATTAGGTCGTATATTGTTCCGCCATGCTTAATGATTAGTGCTATTTGGTCAATTCTCTTATCCACTCCATCATATCCTACTACTTGAGCGCCTAGGATCTTTCCTTCCTTTGGTTCAAATATTAGTTTGATTGTTAGAGGTAGGGCGTTAGGGAAGTAGCCTGCATGCGAATTGGAGTGAGTGGTTGATGCTCTGTAATCGATGCCTAGTTGTTTTAGTTTCTTTGCCGATAGTCCTGTGGAGGCTACTGTCATGTCGAAAACCTTTGCTATTGAGGTTCCAATTGCTCCTTCGTACTTTACTTTGTTGCCAAATACTATATTATCTGCAACTATTCTTCCTTGACGGTTTGCAGGGTTAGCAAGGTAGTTGAGCCATGGTTTGCCTGTTAGTGGATGTGGAAACTCAATTGCGTCTCCCACTGCATAAATATCTTTTACTGAGGTTTCCAAGTACTCGTCAACCCAAATGCCACCAGCTTCTCCTATCTTAATGCCTGCTGATTGTGCTAAGCCTATTTCAGGACGAACTCCAATAGATAGAATTACTATATCGGTTTCTATTGATTTGCCATTATTTAATATAACATTTATCTGGTTTCCTCTTTTTTCAAATTTCTCAACCGATTGTTGTAGTTCAAGAGATACCCCTTTTTGAAGAAGGTGTTGGTGAACATGTGATGCCATCGAGAAGTCGATAGGTGCCATAACTTGGTTGCCCATCTCTACAATTGTAACCTCTGCTCCAGTGTCGTGAAGGTTTTCTGCCATCTCAAGTCCAATGAAACCAGCTCCAACAACAACTGCCTTTTTGATTGGCTTGGTTGTCATGTAGTTCTTAATTCTATCGGTGTCGTTAACATTCCTTAGGGTGAATATGCCCTCACTATCAATCCCTTTCAGAGGTGGACGAAGAGGATAAGCACCAGGTGAAAGTAGTAGTTTGTCGTATGATTCAACATAGGTGCTTCCATCATTTCTCTTTATCTTAACTTCTTTATTGTCTTTGTCTATTGAAACTACTTCGTTCTCAACCCTAACATCAACATTAAATCTGCCACTAAACGAGGCTGGAGTCTGCACAAATAGCGCATCTCTATCAGTTATTGTTCCACCTATATAGTATGGTAAACCACAATTAGCGTAAGATATATACTTACCTTTTTCAATTAAAAGAATTTCACATTCTTCGTCAATTCTTCTTATACGAGCTGCTGCTGTTGCACCACCAGCTACTCCACCTACTATTAAATACTTCATATTCTTATATCTTGTTTCTTTGAGAAATTGTTTTTGTCCTTAATTAACGATGCAAAACTACATTATATTTTCCACTGGAACAAATTTATTTCCAGAAAAAACAAAGAAAGAATTAATTTAATTGAAAGTGATTTTATTATGTTGTATAAATCAAGCTATTAGATTTAAATAAAAAATGAAGAAAATGACAAATAAAATATTTAATTATTCCATTTTTCTAATTCTAACATCAATTTTGCTATCCTTTAGGTTAGTTTTTAGGTCATTTATTGGAGTTTTAATCTGTGTTTCTCCATAATGATAAGGATAGAGGATTTTTGGATTGATTTGAAGTGCAGCCTCTGTTGCTTGGTCAATTGTCATGGTATAGGGTTGATTAACTGGTAGGAAGGCTATCTCTATCTGGTCTTTTAGTTCTTTCATCTCTGGGATAAGCTCTGTATCTCCTGCAATATAAATCTTCGATCCCTCAAGGTCTAAGACATATCCGTTATCCCTGTGCCTTGGGTGGAACTTATCACGCCCCAGAGTTGTATTATATGCTGGCAGGGCCTTAATCTTTATGCAATCAATTAGGTCTGCTCTTTCCCCATTTCTTAAGCAAATTCCTTCTTTCAAGGTTTCATAAACAACAGGATTTGAAACAATTATTGTATGTTTTTTCTTTAGTACTTCAATAGCCTTTGGGTCGAAATGGTCGTAGTGCTCGTGAGAGATTAGTATTATATCAGCCTTAGGCATTAGGTTATAGTCCACATAATCCATAACAGGGTCATTATAGATAAGAAGTCCCTTGTATTCAAAAACTAGGCTACTATGTTTGATAAAAGTAATTCTAAGCTCTTTGTCCTCTTTGCCTGAGAGTAAGCATAGGTCTTGTTCAAGGTTTAGTTTTTCAATAATCTCTTTCATCATTATGGGTTATTTTTTTGTTTTATTCTCCTTCTTTTAAAGCGTCTTTAAGTCTATCATTGTATAGTTTTGGAACAACATTGCAGGTGTCAAATGTGTAGGTATAGGGAAAGACATCGTCCATCTTATATTTTCTTAGCCTGTTCATATGTGAGGCTTTTCTTTGCATTTCTTCCATTAGGTTATCCTTCGACGTATGCCATAGGTCTATTGAAGAGTATGCAGAGTCGTTATGGTTTATATAGTCGCCCCCTTCCATTATTCTTTCAAGCAAGGCTCCTGCAAAGACTGTGTCTTCAATGCAAAATGAGTTTTTCCAACCAGAGCAGAAAATTAAAATGTTCTCTTTCTTTTTTATTAGATATTCTGCAAGGGATGAGATATTAGAAAATGCTCCAATAAGTATTTCATTAGGATTAGCCTCTATTGCCATCGAAATTGCAACTGTGCCATTGGTTGTGGAATGGACTATATCCTTGCCTTTTATCTTATCGTTCATAAATTCCATTGCTCCATTGCCAAAGTCTGCAAATTCAAAGGTCTCTTCTATTCTTTCGCCTGCAACAATATATCCTTTTTCCTTATAGTCTCTTGCCTCTTGAACCGTTCTAACTGGTATCATCGATTTAACTCCCCACTCAAATGCTGTGCAGATGGAGGTTGTTGCCCTTAGTATGTCGGCAATAACAATAATATAGTTTTCCTTAATTTGACGGTACTCGAAAAGAGCAGGAGAAAAGATTACTTCTACTTGTTTTTCTGTTTTGGAAGTCATAGTTTATTAGTTTATTAGATTAAAAATGCCAGATTTCTTTATTTTCTTACCCTCTGAATTTACAAATTCCACAACATAGACATAGGATTGAGGACTGCATATCTTACCTTTGAATGATCCATCCCATCCTTGGTTTAGGTCTTTTGTTTCAAACAGAACTTCACCCCAGCGGCTAATAACCCTAAATTCATAGGTGCCAGTCCTGATGAAAGAGCAGGAGGGTTTAAACTCGCTATTGGAAATGCCAGTTGGAGTAAAGGAATTTGGAATATAAAATATGGATTCTTTAGTAACTGAGGCTGTTGAAGAGCGTGAGTCTGCCTTTTTACCATCAGGATAAGTTCCATCTTCGTTTGCAACAATATAGTATTCTATCTTATCAGATGCAGTAACCATTGTGGATGTATTGTCTTCAAAGCCAAGTTCGGCAGAGAGGACATTCCCAATCTGAAGACCAAGAGGACTTATGCCATCAATCCTATATATATCATAGCTTTCAATTGATTGCCATCCCATTAAATCATTCCACGACAAAACATTCTTGTCAGGGTCTGAGGCATCAACCGTTAGTTTCATTGTGGAGAATATGTTTGAACTATAATACAGTAAATCACACTCATCAGGCACCATAAGTTTATAGTAGTAGATTTGTTTATTTGCCTCTTTTGGTGGACTGTCTGTGAAACTAAAACTAGAGTTTCCGCTATAATTTATCTTATTAACTAAGTAGTAATCTATATTATTAGTAGAGCGATATAGGTCATAGCCCCTAACAATAAGCGAATTATCAACATAGAAATCTAATTCAACTGATTTATTATCTGGACTAATAGAGGCTTTTCTAATATATGCATAATCAACCTTATTGGGTATGCCTTGAGATGAAACAACCTTATTAGATAGAGATTTTATGGTATTGCTAAGTAGGGCTTCAATATAGAAAGTGTATTTTTCAACCGTTGGGTTTGCATTAAAAACTAAGCTATTCTCTGAAGGGAGTAAGGTCTGGAAAAGAATATAATCACCATCGTTTTGGCTCATATATAAATTATAAACCGTAACACTTAGGGGGTCGCCCATATATGATGTCCAAGACAAGTCAATCCTACTGCTACAAGCTTGTCTATTATAGGAAAGTGCAATGTTTTTATGGCTATTTGACTTCAAGGATGTGTTATAGCAAGAATCGAAAGCCATTACTGCAAGGCTGAAAACATATTCAACAGAGCATGTGTCGCAAGTAAAGCTGCTTTGGTTCTTACCCCAAATTGTGTCAATGGCAATGCAAGGAGAACCCTCACAAATAACATATCCCCTTGTGTCAACAGAGGGTGAAGGAGTCCATGAGAGAACGAGTTTTTGGGTTTCCTTCTCAACCGTAGTAGAAAGCACAATGGGTTCAATAGGCATTTCAGTGTCCTCAACAAAGGAGCTTCTTAGGTTTGAAACAGATGAACATCCGAAAGTGTTTGGCAATTCAATCCTATAGTAAACAGTATCTGAGCAGGGAGGAGGGAAGCTATCGGTATAGGTTAGAGAGGTTGTGGAATCTATTACCCTCCAAGTGTTTGACTGATTTGCAAAACGGCGAGAGATAATATATTTTTGGTTTTCTGTTCCTAAGAGAGTTTCTGTGGGAGATAAGTGAGGTGAAGTCCAATCAAGCCTAAACGAAGACTCACTAATATGATATAGACTTAGAAATATAGTATTACCATAGGAAGGATTAGTTGTATGTGAGCTGACGCTATATCTTATTTGACCATTATTAGCATTGCGAGAATTATCGGTAAAGGAGGCAACATTAATATCAGATTCGCTACCCACCATTTCATATTCGCTGGTTGAGTTGTTAAAAGCAGAGACAGTATATTGGACAAAACCACTTGAAACAGTCTGATAGAAGATAGTTGTTGAACCATCTTCATTAACCTGTGTACATAATATATTTGGCTTCTGACCAAAAGAAATATT
>JAGNRX010000156.1 GCA_017988355.1 Bacteroidales bacterium
ACCAAAATCTAATAGGGGAAACCTCTTATAGAGCGATAATTGACGTTGGGCTATTGGATGTTGACTCAGCCCACATCGAGACTATGGACAAGGATATAACAATAGTTGGATCAAGTTCTGATATGTTTGTAATAGACCTTCATGATAACAAAAAAGGATATAAGGTTGGTGATGAAATTGCATTTAGATTGAACTATATTGGCATTCTAAGGGTGCTTCATTCTAGATATATTGAAAATAGGATTTCTTAAACGCTTTATAGATTCAAATAACTAAGGCTTTTGGTCTTGTTTTCTATGTATGTATTTGTTAGAACATACATAATTGCAAAGAAATACGCACCCATACTCCTGTCAAGCATAGATTCAAAGAGAAAACTAAAACCAATGATAAGATAAATGGTTAAGAGGTAGTATTCTTTGTTATTTACTATCTTAATTATTGGTAAAATAAACATTAGGATTAGAATTAGAAGTCCAATAAAGCCTAAGCCAATTGTTGTTTGTATGTACTGGTTGTGTGCATTTAGATAAGAATAGAACTTAACATTACTTTCTTCATATAGATTATCAAGGCTTTGTCTAACATCTCCTGTTCCCTGACCAAATATTGGCTTTTCTAAGATTAGCTTTAAGCTACTGCCATATATAAACTTTCTTTGGCTCATGCTACTTTCCCCATAATTTTCAGTCTGAGTCTCTGTCATAGTTGCAATTGCAGCATTATTTCTCTTATTTAGGGCATCCAAACTAAATATTCCTATATATGCTATTGCAATTGAAAGAAGTATGATGAGTGATTCTATCCTCTTTTTCCTTACAAAGAACATATTATGTATTATCCAAATGTATGCAATACTCATAACCATAAACCCACTTTTAGAGTTTAGCATTAAAATAAAGAATGTTATAAGTGATGAAACAACGATTTTGATTGCTCTAACTGAATTTCCTTTTATCTTATACATTTCTTCGAGTGGAAGGATATATATTAAGATTAAACCAACTGAGGCAAACATTGCAAGATAGGAAGGATGGAGTGAGGAGGCAAGACTTGTATAGGTTATTTCTGAAATTAAGGGGGCGGAACTTGTTATGGCTCTAATTATTCCATAACTAAAGCAGTAGAATATATTTATTATTAATCCAATAATTATTACGAAAGAGTATTTGAATAAATAGTCCTTTGTTAGAAATTTTGGGGGAAGGAATAGGAAAAGGATTGGTATTATAAGAATTGGTAACTTTATTTGTAAGTCAAAAAGAGCCTCATTCTTGTCAGAAGAATAGAATAGACCAAGAATATGAAGGGCATAGAAAAGAATAGGTAGGATTAAGGATTTTCTTAGATTAGGCTTAGGAGAATATGTTTTTGAAACAAAGGAAGCAATTAGAACTAAGGCAAGTATGGTAATTGATAAACTCTTGAATAGGGGAGGGAGATAGATGGATAAACAAATAAATAAAATGGATAAAAGAATGGATTGGTCAAATATATTTTTAGTTTTATCTTTCATTGAAAAGAATTTATCAAATAATAATTGAAATGAATTAATTGCAAATGTACACATTTTGAATATTATTTGTACATTTGTAAGTTGAAATAACATATATTCAATATATAATGAAAAAGGTTAGTTTACTTATTCCTGCATATAACGAAGAGCAAGTACTTGGTCTTTTGTACCAAAGGATAAAATCAATTATAGATAGCATTCAGCAATATGATTGGGAGATATTATTTGTTAATGATGGAAGCAAAGACAATACTTTAGCTGTTTTATATAGCCTTAGAGCACAAGACAAGAGGATAAACATATTAGACCTTTCAAGAAACTATGGTAAGGAAGTTGCTATGCTTGCTGGCTTTGATTATGTTAAGGGAGATGGGATTATTGTTTTAGACGCTGACCTCCAAGACCCACCAGAGCTAATTCCTCAAATGTTAGAGCTTTGGGAAGAGGGCTATGATGATGTTTATGCAAAAAGAAGGACAAGGAAGGGTGAGAGCTATTTTAAAAAGAAGACATCAAAATGGTTCTATAGTATATTGCAAAAGAGTACTAAGATAACAATACAATTAGATACAGGAGATTTTAGATTATTAGATAGGACATGTGTTGATGCACTAAGAAAGATTAGAGAGTCCAATAGATATACAAAAGGAATGTTTAGTTGGATTGGTTATAATAAAAAAGAAATCTTATTTGATAGAGAGCCTCGAGCTGCTGGAGAAACAAAGTGGAACTACTTTAAGTTATTCTCCCTTGCAATTGAAGGCATAACATCTTTTACAACAAGACCTTTGCGCATCTCAACAATCTTTGGAGGCCTAGTTTCGCTCTCCTCTTTTATTTACGCAATCTTTATGCTATACGATACCTTTATGAACGGAAACGATGTTAAAGGTTATCCCTCTTTGCTTGTTATAATTCTTTTCTTGGGAGGTATTCAATTATTATCCTTAGGCATAATGGGAGAGTATATTGCAAGAATCTTTATTGAAACAAAAAACCGTCCAACATATTTTGCAAGAACATTTAATGGAGAAAAACTAAGTAATCATGATTCAAATTAAATCAAAGGACATTAAAAAGAATATTTGGCAGTATCTCTTTTATATTATTGGAGCTATATCCTTAATCTCGATGATATTTGCAAGCCAAGATGCAGGCATTTCAGGAGATGAGTTCTTCCATACAGAGCATGCAGAACATGTTTTTAACTTCTATAAAACAGGAGGACAAGATACGCTTGCAACAACAGTAACAGATAATAATAACCTTCCACTCTATGGTCAGCTAATTGATAATATAGCTCATGGAATTGGCTTATTGTTTAATGTTGAAGACTATATGGCTCTGCGACATGGACTAAATTCAATTGTTGGCTTCTTAGCAATTCTATTTGTTGGGCTATTTGTTAAACGTGTTGGAGGTTGGAGGGCAGGAGTCTTTTCAATGATACTAATGCTTGTTTCTCCTCGTTTTATCGGTCATTCATTCAATAACCTCAAAGATATTCCTTTTGCAGCAGCATCAATGATGTCTATATATTATATAGTCAAGTTCCTTGATGAATTGCCAAAAAGAAAGTACTCAACAATGATTATGCTTGCCCTTTCAATCGCTTTTGCAATTGATGTTAGAGCAGGAGGTTTAATTGTTATTGCTTACTTTGCTCTCTTTGCAATCGTTTACTATATTTGGAAGTATAAAACCCTTAAACAAGAATTTGCAAAAGTCCTTCTATGGAGCTTAGGAATTGTTGTTATAGGTTATTTCGTTGCAGTACTATTCTGGCCTTACGCCTTAATTGCTCCAATAGACAATCCTTTCTCGACCCTAAAAGGAATGGCAAATTTCAATGTTGCACTTCGTCAAGTTTTTGAAGGACAGGCTCAGTGGTCAGATGCACTTCCTTGGTACTATACTCCAAAGTTTATCCTTATAACTATTCCTTTAGCAGTTATTGCTGGAGCTCTAATAGGAATCGTTCTAATGTTCCGCAACAAGAAGAATTGGTTTTATTATTTCGTTCTTCTTTTTACCTTTATATTCCCAATCTTCTGGATAGTTATTAACAAATCAAATGTCTATGGTGGATGGCGTCACGCTATCTTCACCTATCCTCCTTTGGTTGCTTTGGCAGCTTTGGGAATAAACGAACTTGTTGATAGCTTTAAGAATAAATATATTAAGATTATTGTGATTGCTGCTTTTGCTGCACTCTGTATTAACCCAATTTCTCATATAATAAGGAATCACCCATACGAATATGTCTATTTTAATTCCTTTACATCAGGAATGAACAAGGCTTATGGTAACTATGAATTAGATTATTACTATCACTCGCTTAGAGAGGCTTCAGACTGGGTTAAAGAAAATGCAAAAAAAGACGAACTAACACAAGGCGATAAGATAG
>JAGNRX010000157.1 GCA_017988355.1 Bacteroidales bacterium
CTCTCCTGCATGGGCTGGGATAGCACCGTTCTCAATTAGTGCAACTATGGTTTGGGTAGCTATATACTGTGAGCCATGGACTGAAAATTCTACGATGTTTTCTCCTGTATAGGAATGGGGTGCTCTGAAGACTGTGCATAGGCACTCATCTATTGTCCTTGTCTTATTGATTATGTTTCCAAAATATACTCTCTGGCTTTTGGCTCCAAGTAGTATGTGCTGTTTTTTTTGGTTTACAAATATCTTGTTGCATATCTCAATAGCCTTTTCTCCCGACACTCTTATCACTGCAATTGCTCCCTCTTGTGCTGGGGTTGCTAATGCACATATTGTTTCAAATTCAATCATTCTTCTTTTCTCCTAACTACAATAAATTAATCAACAAAGATATTAATAAAAATTCAATGCCTATTGGTTAATTTGAATAAATCCTTTGCAAATTCTTTTGGGATTATGAGATTGCTTGGTAGATAAACTTCTTTCTTATTATCTTTTGCTATCTCTTCTAAGGCTTCCCATAGTATGGTCTTGATTTCTTCTATGGTGAAACCTGCTAAGCCGCATCCTATTTTTGTTAAATAGAACTTGAGGTTGGGGTTGAGGTAAACAAATTCTATGAAGTCCTTTAGGTAGGATTTTACTTTGGAGAGGGGGAGAGTGATAATTTCTTTGTCTTTGGTTGGAAGGGCGAAGGTTTGTCCTTGCAATCCATAACCCACACCCCAAACAGCTCCAAAATGCTTGAATGCTATGTAAGCTGCTCCTCCTGCGTGAATGCCTGAAAGGTTGCTTCCAAAGACGAAGATTTCGTTTTTCTCTAAGCTTTTGATGTTTTCTGGGGTATAGGTTTGCATTATATTCTTTTTTCTCTTAGTATTTATGTCCTTCTTCTTGCATCTCTTCTTTGGTGATTGACTTCTTATCCATCTTTCTCCAAGTGTAGAAGATGTATGCTAGAACTATTGGCATTAGGAGTGAAACAATCGACATTACTCTTAGGGTGAAATGACTTGAGGATGAGTTGAAAATTGTTAGTGATGATTGTAGGTTGAAGGTTGAGGGGTAGAAGGCTGTGTTATTGTATCCTAATGTTAAAAAGAGGCTTAGTATTGCAAGAATGGTTCCTATGCCTGCAAACCATATTCCTTTTGTGTATATTGTTTTTGAGAATATTGTCTTGCCTAATCCATATAGTACTGATAGGGTTCCTGCTAATAGCATTGCAAGAACGGCTGGCATTTCGATTAGATTGTTGAAGTATTTGAATTTTTCCATAGATACAATGCTTGTTTCTTTATCAACTGCATATCCTTTGGAAAGTAGGGTTACGGTTAGGAAGGTTACGAATAATACAACAAATATTGTTCCGCAGTATGTTGCCGACCTTTTTGCTCTTTGACGTATTGTGTCGTCATTAATGTTGTTTAGGAAGTAGAGTGAGCCTAAGGTGCGTGAGAGTGATAGAACTACAAATCCGAGTAGTAGGTTTCTTGGGTTTAATAACGCTTCTAGTCCGTGGAATGAGTTTGTCCACTGTGAGATAACTGGCATAAATGGGCTTGTTATATTGTCTTTATTTACCACAAACTCAGAGCCGGTGAAGAATGTGCCAACTGCAACTCCAAGAAGGAAGGTTGCTCCATAGCCATTGATTAGTAGGAATGCGTTATAGGTCTTTTTGCCTAAGAAGTTCTTTTCTTTAGATCTAAATTCAAACGATACGGCTTGAATGATGAAACAAAAAAGAATTGTCATCCATACCCAATATGCTCCTCCAAATGAAGTGGAATAGAAGAGTGGGAAGGCTGCAAAGAATGCTCCGCCAAAGACTACAAGGGTTGTGAATGTAAACTCCCATTTCCTGCCTATGGAGTTGACTAACATGGTTTCTTCTAAGTCGTTTTTCGATAGTTGTGGGATAAGTGTCTGTCCGCCTTGAACAAAGAGCAGGAAAACTAATAAGGCACCTAATAATGAAATTAGAAACCACCAATATTGTATTAAGAATGTATAATCCATAGTATTTGTTTTTTAAAATCCTTTTTTAATTTGTTTTAACATTATCTTCATTTCTGCAATAAGTAGAACAGTAAATAGGACTGCGAACATGGTAAATGTTGTTATTACTGTGTTTGATTGTAGTGATGAAATGGCAGCATAGGTTGGCATAAGGTCTTGAATTACCCATGGCTGACGTCCCATCTCCGACACTATCCATCCGCTTTGAGATACTGCGTAGGCAAGGGGTATTCCTGCAATACATAACCAGTTTAAGTATTTATAGTCTTCATAATGCTTTTTCTTATATCCTAAATACCACATAAGTCCAAAAAGGAAGAGGAAGAAGGTGCCAACTATTACCATAAAACGAAATGCATAGAAGGTCATAGGAACGTTTGGAACAAGTTGTGACTCGTCCTTAATGAATCCATAACCAAAGTTTGCATAGTTTTGATTAAGTAGTCTAAGGTTTGTTTCTGCTTTATAGGTGTCGCCTGCTTTCTTTGCTTTTCTGTAATCGGAAAGGGCTTGTAGTGCTATCTTGCCACTTGCCATCTTTTGCTTAGCCGACATTGGCACATGTCCGTCTTGTGTTGGATAGCCTCCTTCAAGAATATCATTAACACCAGGAACAAATGCATTTATATCTCTGTAGCCTAAGTAGGATAGGACATAAGGAATTTCTATTTTAAGATAAAGTGGCTCGTTATAATTTTCTTTTATCTTCTGCTCTGGTTTTAGTATTCCCATTGCAACAAGTGGTGCCTCTCTTTGTCCCTTATATAGTCCTTCCATTGCTGCAAGTTTCATTGGTTGTTTTTGAGATACCTCGTAAGCTGAACCGTCACCTGTGTATATGGTAAGTAGTATTCCTAAAACACCAATAGGTGCTGCTATCTTAATGCTCTTCTTTGCAAAATCAATATGTCTTTTCTTTAATAAGAACCATGCAGAAATGCCAACGCAAGCAGCCGAGCCAACAACCCAGCAAGAAACTACGGTGTGTAAGAACTTGTTGATTGCAATTGGGGATGTAGCAACTGCCCAGAAGTCTGTCATTTCGTTTCTAACGGTGTCGGGGTTGAAGGTCATCCCGATTGGGTATTGCATCCAAGCATTAGCAATTAGTATCCAAAGAGCAGATAGTGATGCTCCAACGACTGTTAGCCAGGTGGCAGTAAGGTGGAAGCCTTTGCTAACCTTATTCCAACCAAAGAACATTATTGCAATAAAGGTTGCCTCTAAGAAGAAAGCCATTATGCCTTCAATTGCAAGTGGAGCTCCAAATATATCGCCCACAAACCAAGAGTAGTTAGACCAGTTGGTGCCAAATTGGAACTCTAAGATTAGACCTGTTGCAACTCCGATAGCGAAGTTTATTCCAAAGAGTCGCATCCAAAACTTAGTTATTGTCTTCCACTCTTCTTTCTTTGTCTTGTAGTAGATGGTTTCCATTACGCCGATTATTATTCCCAGACCCAGAGTTAGGGGAACGAAAAGCCAATGATACATTGCAGTTAAGGCAAACTGTGCCCTTGACCATAGTACTAAATCTTCCATATATTATTTGTTTTGTTAAGGTTTAGATGTTCTTTTCTCCATTTCATTTACAATATACTCCGACTTTCCCTTGTCAGTATCTGCTTTTGAGGATAGGAAATTGGGGAAGAAGAAGATTTTAAGAATTGCAAACATTATGAAAAGCTTAATAAGAATAATTGCCCAAAGAGTTTTACCTAAGGTCATTGAACGAAAGCCTTCATAATAAAATCTAAATACTTTAGTAAATACATTCATATAATACTACTCCTTTATTCATTATTTAAAATTCGATATCAATATCTAAGCTTGGTATATCAATAATAAGCAAAGATAAGGGA
>JAGNRX010000158.1 GCA_017988355.1 Bacteroidales bacterium
TCTTCTTCTTGTGTAGTGGCTACAATACAATGAACACATGTCTGTGATAAGAAATAAAACTCGATATTGGTAGCGGTGAGTTAGACCTTCTACTGGTGAATCTTCATCTTCGTGAAGTGGATCCAAAAGGTCAGCGTCTGCTTGGTAAAGTTCTGCTGCTGTTGGAATTGCTTGACGACGAACAGGACAATTTTTGCTATTGCTATCAATAAGACATAAATAGTATGGTGTAATTGCCATACGAAGAGTCTTTAATGACTTCATAACACCTTCTTCTTCTTCCTTAGTTAGGGTGATGTGCTTCTTTAAATCATCAAGTGTTTCTATCCTATTTCTAACTTGCCATTTCCAATCGTTCCATTCTGCATCTGTTACATTAGGGAACAATTCTTTTCTTCTATTTACTTGCATATCTTTAGGTTATATTATTGTTATATTAAAAATAAAACTATGGATAGAATTATCTACCCATAGTTTTTATATTAAATTATAAAGTCTTATGCGTATAGTTCAGTGAAGATATCTCTAAGTTTTTTTGATTCTCTTAGTAGTTGAAGAGTTATTTCTGCGTGACCTTTTGTGTAACCATTACCAACAATCATTGTAACATCAGATCCAACACCTTCTGCTCCTAAAGCTGCTTTTGTGAAGCTTGTAGCCATAGAGAAGAAATAAACAACACCGTCATTCTTAGTACAAAGAATAGATGTCATTTCTGTATCGTTAATATTAACATTGTTAATTGTTACGTCAGCCATTTCACCATTAGTTAATTCAGATATTTTCTCCATAACAGCAATAGGTTGTGTTGCATCAGCAGCAAAAACGTGATCACAGAACTCTAATTTTTCTAATCTTTCTGTTGATTTTTGGCTATGAGTGATACCAATTACCATACCTGTAACACCAGCACGTTTTTTAGCTTCGTAGCAGCATAACATACCTGATTTTCCACCAGCACCAATAACGATAACAGTGTCGCCAGGTTTTACTAATTTAGCTGTTTGAGCAGGAGCACCTGCAACGTCAAGAGCAGATAATGCAAGATTTTCTGGCATATCAGTTGGTATTTTAGCATAAATACCTGATTCAAACAAGATAGCTTTTCCATCAATATCAACTTGGTCAATATCTGGACGGATATCTTTAATCTTATCTATACGTAAAGGAGTTAAAGATAAAGAAACTAATGTAGCTATTTTATCTCCAACCTTAAGATCAGTTTTTCCAATAAGTGCATCACCTATTTTTTCAACTGTTCCAAGTAACATACCGCCTGAACCTGTAACTGGATTTCTATGTTTTCCTTGTTTTGCAACAATTCCTAACATGATTTCAGCAATTTTAGCTTTATCTCCACCTGCTTGTTCTTCAATTTGAGTGAATGAAGCACTATCAACGTTTAAAGTTTGAACATCAATAAGGATTTCGTTATCATAGATCTCATCCATGTTATTGTCAAGCTTTTCTGCTGGTTGTGGTAAAACACCTTTTGGTGAAATTACACGGTGTGTTCCGTATTTATTTCCTTTTTTCATATATTTCCTTTTGAGCTCTTATTATTTTTAGCAAAACCCAGAGAAAGAACTCAATTGCACTCTGTGGATAAGCTTTTATTCTATTTATTTATCTAATTTCTTTATATCGAAATCTAAGGTGCAAAAATACTCAATTAGAAGTTAATATACAAATAACTTGATAAAAATAATTTAGATTGTATTTTGAATAAGAGATGATTTCGTTTACAAGCCACCATTTCACTATCAATAAGTAGCTTATAAGAAATAATGATGCTTGCAATAATAGACATCTTCAAGACAAAAAAAAGGAGCAATCAAATAAGACTGCTCCTTAAATTATTTGTTTAATAATTAATACTATAAGTATAATCTTAATCCAAATGCTGCTCCATAATTAACATCTAAATTAAACGATTTGTTAGCATTTTTAATTTCAGTACTACCAATTGTTGCTTTTTGAGTATCTATCATATAATACAAATCACCAAAGCTCATTGTTATAGCAAACCTTTTATTAATTGCGTATTCAAAGCTTATAGGTTTAACTCCAATTGCAATGCTTGATAAATCAGTTGTTGTTGTTGCAATTTGTCCAGCAACTACTGCTTCGCTATCAAGGCTACCAAATCCAAAAGATACGTATAGTCTTGGAATATATGTGAAGTTATCAGTTATCTTAATTCCATATATTGCAGAAGGAGTGACTGCGAACATTGAACGAGTATCGTAATAATCTAATCCAGCTACTGATGTTCCCATATAAGAAGATCTCCTATCATAGTTAATACCCAGACCAACAGCAATTTGATTTGTTATCTTATAGTGAAACTCTCCCATAATATTAAATGAATTGCTAGAAGGAACGTCAGTACTGGTTCCAGCAACTGTATTTGTTGCAGACCATGAATTAAATCCTAACTGACCAGTTACAAACATTTTGCCACTTTGAGCAAAAGATAAAGTTGATGTTAATAAAACAGCAACTAAAATAATTAAATTCTTTCTCATAACTTTCTGTTTTAAATTAATAAATAATTGTATTATCTTATTGTTTACTTATAAAAACTAATAATGTTACAAAGATACTACTAAAAATATGCCTTAAACTTAAGAATAACCATTTAATTATCAACAATCGATTGTTAATAAAGTTTTTGTTTAGAGTTTATTGATTAATTACCATTTAACTACTCCTAAGAGGCTTAGAACAAATAACGAAAGAATAATAGGAATCATATATCTAATTATTGCATAGTAAAACTTAAAGCCCTTGTTGAAAACATGTCCATTATTTGTTATTTCATTCCTAACTAATTCTTTATTTACAACCCAACCAACGAATATAATAATAAGTAAGGCACCAAATGGAAGCATAAACTTATCTGTTATATTATTTAGGAAATCAAATAAATTGCTACCAAATAACCTAATAGGGGAACCCTCAACTTGAGAATATGCACAAAGAACTGCCAAAACTGAAACAAGACTTGAAATCATTAGAACAGCTTTCACTCTCGTTGTTTTAAACTCTTGAATAATAAATAAACAAATAGGTTCTAACATTGAAACAGATGAAGTTATTGCAGCAATGAAAACTAAGATAAAGAAGAAGATGCCAAAAATATTACCAAAAGGCATCATTGAAAAGACAAGAGGTAGGGTTTCAAAGACAAGGGTTGGCCCTGAGGTTGGTTCAATTCCAAATGTAAAGACACCAGGGAAGATTGCAAAGCCAGCTAAGATAGCTATTGTTAAATCCGTAAGTCCAATTGTTAGAGCAAGAGATGGTAGGGAGGTTTCTTTTTTAATATAAGCTCCATAAGTTACCATGCACCCCATTCCTAAGCTCATTGAGAAAAAGGATTGACCAATTGCAGTAAGGAAAGTGTTTAAATCTATTTTAGAGAAGTCAGGTTTCAATAGAAAATCCATACCAGCCTTAAAGCCAGGAAGAGTAGTTGAATATAGGAATAGTCCAATAATAATAAGAGCCAGCATAGGCATAAGAACTTTATTAATCCTTTCAATCCCTTTTTCAATTCCTCCGATAACAATTGAAGCAGTTAGAACTATGAAAATTAGAGCTGCAATTGTAGGTTTCCAGCCAGTGTTTATATAAGAAATGAAATTAGAATGGATTACCTCTGGACTTCTTCCTGTGAAGCCTTCTGTAAATGCTGTTTGAATAAAAGATATAGCCCAACCAGCAACAACAGAATAAAATCCATAAATTAAGAATGAAGTTATGATACCAAAAAGTCCAACTAAGCACCATTTCTTTTTACGAGATAGATCTTTGAAAGCACCAAACGCATTTCTCCCTGTTGAACGCCCAACCACAAATTCACTCATCATAAT
>JAGNRX010000015.1 GCA_017988355.1 Bacteroidales bacterium
CTCAACAATCAAGAAACTAATCTACCTCAACAACAAACAAAAAAGAGACGTAACTATTAAAATTACGTCTCTTTAATCGCATTAATTATTTATTATCCTTAATTGACAATTAGCTTCTTGGTTTGGTCTAATACCTTTACTTGATATATTCCTTTTACAAAGCCTGTTAAATCGATATTCAATCTGTTTTGGTTTGCTTTTATCTTATAAGTCTTGACTTGTCTGCCTGTTATATCATAAACAAATATATCCGTAGCTTTTCTTATGCCTTCAAGTTCTAATACTGCATTGCCACTTGTTGGGTTAGGATATAGCTTTGTTTCTATCTCTGCATTAAGAATATCGTTTAAGCCTATAACAAAACAATCGTAGTTTGTGAAGTCTTTCCAATTGCTAGCTTCTTGGTAGGCTTCTAAGGATTGACAAGGGACATTAATAAGTACTGTTTGGGATATGTCTTCAAATGTTGTTGGATCAATGATTGGTGGGGTTATGGCATTTGAGATGATGGATGTTATACCTGGGCAACGATTATATGCATATTTTCCAATATTAACAATGGAGCTAGGAAGAGATATTGAGGTTAAGCCTGTGCATAATTCAAATGAACTTTCTCCTATTGTAATTATAGAATTAGGAATATCAATTGAGGTTAAGCCTGTACAACCTGAAAACAGATAAGGTTCAATTGACGTTATGGAATTAGGAAGAGTGATTGAGGTTAGATTTGTGCATTGAATAAAAACACCTACTCCAACTCTTGTTATGGAATTAGGAATATCGATTGAGCTTAGGCTTGAACAATTAGTAAAGGAATAATCTGAAATTGAAGTTAAGGAGGCTGGAAATTCAATTGTGGTTAAACTAATGCAATCACCAAAGACACCTTCTCCTATTGAAGTTACGAATTCGGGAAGGGTGACTGAGACTAAATTATTGCAGCCCATGAAACAATTACGTCCTATTGAATCTATTGAATTAGGAAGAGTTATTGAGGTTAGACTTTTGCAATAAGCAAAGGCTTGATTTCTAATTGAAGTTATTGAGTTAGGAAATGTGATTGAGGTTAGACCATGACAATCGGAAAAAGCATTACTTTCAATTGTAATTATGGAATTAGGAAGAGATAGTGAAGTTAAGCTATAACAATTAGCAAAGGCTCCTGATCCAATTTTAGTAACTGTGTTGGGAATATCAATTGAGGCTAGTTTCTCACAAAGATAAAAGATAGAAGCTGGAATGGAAGTAATGGAATTAGGAAGAGAAATGGAAACTAAGTTAGAACAATCAAAAAAAGCACCTCCTTCTATTGAAGTTATGGAATTAGGAAGAACGATTGAGGTTAAACCATGACAATAACTAAAGGCTTCTGATTTAATTGAGAGAACAGTATTAGGAATTGTTATTGAGGTTACACTATCACAATTATAAAAAAGATACTTTCCAATTGAGGTTACTGTATATGTTATTCCATTATTTGTGACTGAGTCCGGGATTATTATATCTCCTTTTGGTTTTGAATAATAATAAGTATTACCTGAAAGCTGTGGAATTATTTCTATTTTCTTATTTACATTGTCTGTTATCTTAAAATACAATGTATTCCCACTAACAACTGAAGAGAAATCGAATTGTTGAGCCTTTACGCTAAAACCAATGCCAAGTAATGATATCATTAGAATTAATAATGCTTTTTTCATATTATTGTTTTTGTTATGAGTTTAGTTTACTATCAGTTTCTTGGTTTGGTCTAATACCTTTACTTGATATATTCCTTTTGCAAAGCCTGTTAAATCTATATCTAATTTGCTTTGGGATGGGATTATCTTATAGGTCTTGACTTTCCTGCCTGTTATATCATAAACAAATACATCAGTAGCTTTTCTTATGCCCTCAAGTTCTAATGTTGATTTGTTGTTTATCGTTGGGTTTGGATAAAGGGTAATTGAAATATCGTTAGTTTTTATAAGGTCGTATAAGTCTAAGAACTCTTTATAAATCTCAATGCTCTCTGCTTCACATTCTCCATCAATTGCTTTTACTCTATAAGAATAAGTTACTCCATCAAAAACATTTGTATCTCTATATAGTGTGGTTGTGGTGGTGGTTATTGAATCATTATCTCTGTAGATGATATAATATTCTGCATCGCTCTGCCAACTTAGTTCGAGGTAGTTCTGACCGTTCTCAACAGCTAAATTTGTTGGTGTGGTTACTTGATTTACATTAAGGGTTAAGATTATGCTATCACAATTCAGACTTATATGATATGTTCCAGGGGTGGTAATGTTTTGTCCATAATCGGTGTAAGTATCTCCTTGACAGATAGTTGCACTAAGGTATTGAGGAATTATGAGTGCATTAGAATTAAAGAACTCAGACCAAAAAGCAGCAGTTTGATAGCTTTGTAATGATAGACAAGGGACATAGAGATGGGTAGCTCTGGAAACTCCTTGAAATGCAGTGGAATCAAGTGTTGGTGGTATTATTGCTTCTGATATAATTGAGGTTAAGCCTGTGCAAGAAGAAAAAGCAAAACTTTTGATTGAGGTTACTGAATTAGGAATTGTTATGGATGTTAAATTGATGCATCCTATAAAAGTTGAATGATTAATTGAAGTAAGGGTATTTGATATGTTTATGGATATTAAACTAGTACAATCCCAAAAAAGACCTTCTCCAACCGAAGTAACTGTATTAGGAATTGCTATAGAGGTTAAAGAGCTACATTTCATAAAAGCATAAGTTCCAATAAAAGTAAGAGCATTGGGGAGAGTAACTGAAGTTAAATTATTACAATCAAAGAAGGCATTTTCTCCAATTGTAGTAACAGAATTAGGAATTGTTATTGAGGTTAAACTACTACACTTAAAAAAAGTAAAATCTCCAATATAAGGGATAGAATTTGGAAGAGTTATTGAGTTTAAATTAGAACAAGTACTAAACGCCCCAGCTTTAATTAAGGTAACAGAATTAGGAATTATTAAGGATGTTAAACTCGTACAATGACTAAATGCATAACCTCCAATTGTAGTAAGAGAATTAGGAAGTGTTATGGATGTAAAACTTTCACAATGACTAAAAGCCGAATGTCCAATTGAAGTAAGAGAATTAGGAATTATAACTGAGGTAACACTATCACATTCTGAAAAAGCATAATCTCCTATTGAAGTTACAGAATATATGTTTGAGTTATAAGATATAGTATCTGCTATTATTATATCTCCTGTTGGGTATGTTGAATAATACGGATACCAAAAATTTTGCCTCGTTACCTCTACCGTATAAGGAGTTGTATCAGATGTTATCTTATAATACAAAGTTTGTCCATTACTTAGAGAAGTAAAATCATAAGTTGTTTGTGCTTTTCCACCCAAACCAATACCAAGTATTGATATCATTAGAATTAATAATGCTTTTTTCATATTATCTGATTTGTTTATTCTTAATTCAATTTCTAACTACTAATCCCTTACTCTCTCACACTTTTATCTTCAAGTTCTATAAGCAATTACTATTGCAAAGTAAAGCAAATTATTCTAATTAAAGGCTATGTTTAAGTAGAAATTAATTGTTAATTATTGACATGTTGTTTTATGGGTTAAATGTATTGCCTTTGCTTATCAATAAAGAAAAAATTGTATCTTTGCCATATAATTAAAAGGTTATGATTGAACAAGTTGTTATTAGAAACTATAAATCAATTAGGGAGTTAAGTTTAAAACTCAATAAAATCAATATTTTTATTGGATCTAATGGGGTTGGGAAAACTAATTTCATTTCTTTCTTTGAACTAGTAAGTAAATTATACTATCAAAGATTAGGTTCTTATACTTTAGAAAAAGGAGGAATTGATAATATTCTTTATTTTGGAAGAAAACATTCTGAAAACTTATATGGTCTATTAAATTTCGACAATACTAATGCTTTTTTCTTTAATATTATACCTTCTCAGTCTAATAAAGGAATTATTGATTATACGGGTGATTATTATAATTCTAGGAATAAAGAAAATATTAATTATAATGAAGATTGGAATAAAAGGAATTGGGACAACTCTGTTGAAGAATCTGATCTGATAAATAGAAAAGAATGGAGAGCTCAATATTTAAAGAATTATTTAAGTAGCTTTATAGTATACCATTTTCACGACACCAGCAATTCATCTCCAATGAAGATGTTGTGTAATATTTCAGATAATATTGTCCTTAAAACAAACGGTTCAAATATAGCAGCATATCTTTATTTTATCAGCTTAAAGCACCCAAAATCTTTTAATAAGATTGAGGCTGTTATTCATTCTATTGCTCCTTATTTTGAAAGATTTGATTTGAAACCAGATAGAAATAATGAACAGCAAATCAAATTGGAATGGGTTGAAAAGGGAAGTGATATGTATATGGATGGTCATAGTTTTTCTGATGGTACTTTGCGATTTATTGCATTGACGACCCTACTACTTCAACCTAATCCTCCTAAGGTTATTATTATTGATGAGCCTGAGCTTGGATTACATCCATTTGCTATTAATATAGTTGCAGAGATGATAAAATCCGCTTCAATTGAAAGTCAGATTATTACTTCAACGCAATCAACTAATTTTGTAAATAATTTTGAGCTTGAAAATATTATTGTTGTGGATAGAGAAGAAAACCAATCTGTTTTTAAACACTTAGATAAAGAAGAACTAAACACTTGGCTTGAGGACTATACTATCGGAGATATTTGGGAGAAAAATATAATAGGAGGACAGCCATGAGAAAATTGTATATAATAGTTGAAGGACAAACAGAATTGGAGTTCGTAAAGCAATTATTAGTTCCTTATTTCAATAATAATCGAATATATGAGATTATACCCTATTGTGTTTCTACTAGTAAGACAAAAAGAGGGGGACTTTCAAATTATGATTATATAAAGAATGATATACTTAGGGTTTTACAAAACAAGCATAGTGATTTAGTTGTAACTACAATAATAGACTTCTTTCGTATTCCCAACAATTTCCCTAACTATAACAAGGCTATGCAAGAGACTTTATCAACTAACAAGGTTAGTAAATTAGAAGTGTTTTTTGGCAAAGATATTGATGATAAAAGATGTATCCCATACATTCAATTGCATGAATTTGAAGCATTACTATACTCCTCGAATGCTGGATTTGAAAAATATGAAGATCAAAAGATTTATACTACAACACAAAAGATAATTGAAGATTATGAAAATCCTGAGGATATAAATTCAAATCCTCTAAAATCTCCTTCAAAACGATTGCTGGCAATTAAACCAAATTATAATAAAGTATTTGAAGGGAATATTATAGCTCTAGAAATTGGTATTGAAAAGATGATTGAGAAATGTCCAAGATTTAGAAACTGGATAAGTAATCTTATTATAAGAATAAAGGAATAGTAATTTATATTTTGTGATTATGTTGGTTTGGATTTCAAATATGAGGCTTTGGATTGGGGTTTTGCTTGTGGGAATGGTTTTGGGGCTTGGCTCTTGTAAGACGGTTAAGGATGCTGGCAAGGTTGAGAGAAGTGTTTTGAAGGATGTTCAAGAGAGTGCACCTGTGTTTAAGTCTTATAATTCTAAATTGGATATTGAATATGGGGGAATGACTTATAGTGGGACAATTAGGATTTTAAAAGATAATGCTATTTGGGTTAGTGCTGGGAAGTTTGGCTTTGAGGGTGCAAGATTGCTTATTACTAAGGATAGTGTTTGGTTTTTGAACAAGTTGGAAAGAGAGTATTTTGCTGGAGATTACGATTTCTTTAGGAATATTTTGGGCTTTAAGGTGAGTTATGAGATGTTGGAGGGTTTGTTACTTGGTAAGGATTTTAATTCTTATGATAGTTCTAATTCAATTTATAGGGTTGAAGAAAATGGAGATATTTTAAAAATTAGCTTTGATGCAAGAACTGATTTAAGTGATGCCAATGCTCCTAAACTTAAACAAGATTTATATTATAATAAGACTCTAAGGCTTATTATTAGGAACTATTTTGAGGTTATCGACTTAAGAAATAGTTTGGATGTTTACTATGATTCCTTTTCTCCTATTGATGGATATTCTTTCCCAAGCAATATTAGGATTAATGCTTTTGCGGGCAAAACTATGAAGGTTATTATTAAGTCAAAGAGTCAAAAACTTAATGAGGTTTTCGATATGCCTTTCTCTATTCCTAAGGGTTACTCTCTAATTAAGTGATTTGAGGTCGTTTATTAGGTTGGGGGTTGTATAGGTTTTGTATTGGTTATTCTCCCAATAGATGAAATGTGCTTTTAGCTCGGGGTGAGTTTTTAAGAACTCTTTTGCTTTCTCAAGTCCCATTACCATAAATGATGTTGCTAGTCCATCGGCTAAGATTGCACTTGGGGTTATTACTGAGGCTGATAACATGGTATGCTCTACGCTTTTTCCTGTCTTTGGGTCTATGGTATGTGATTTCTTTTCTCCGTTTTCATCAATATAGTATTTACGATAACTGCCTGAAGTTACTATTGAGGTATTGTTTAGCTCTATATAGGTATTGTACTGCCTTTCTTGGTTGGCAGAGTCGGCAGGTTGTTCAATTGCACATAGCCAGCTCTTATCCCCTTCTTTCTTCCCACTTGCTCTAACCTCTCCTGTAATATCTACTATAAAGTTTTTAATATTATGGGATAGTAGTAGTTCACTTATCTTATCGGTGGTATAACCTTGTGCTATGGCGTTAAGGTCAATCTTTGTTTCTTTGTACTTCTTTTTAAGCCTTTTATTTTCTATACTTACGGTCTGATAGCCTACGTATTGGAGGAGTGAATCTATTTCTTTTTGGCTTAGATGTTCTCTTTTCTTAGCTGCAAACCCATGTTTCTCAACTAAGGCTCCGACTGTGCAATCTAAACTTCCAGAGCTTAGAGCTGATATTTCTTGGCTCTTTGTGAAGCATTCAATAAAGATTGAGTCAAGGACTGGGTCAAGGTTTAGGTTGATTTGGTTTATTATGCTCCCTTTTTCCCATAGTGATACGCTCTTATCTATTCGTTTGAAGAGCTCTGTAATTTCTTTCTTAGCTTCGATGTGCTGTTTTGGGCTTGCATAATAGACTATATGATAGTAGCTTCCTTGTATTATTCCATCTAAGCTATGTTTCTCTACTTTATCATTTTTGCATGAGAAAAACAATGGGATAATTATTAGACTAAGGATTAAGTGCTTTAAGAATAAGTTCATAGTGTTCTTTTATTGTTTCTGACCAATCGTTTTTTTGGTCTATTATACTTTGCATTACTGTATAGGCCTTTTTATAGTCCTTCTTAACATATAAGACCCAAGCATAGGTATCAACATAGGTGGAATTCTTAGGATGTTTTTCATATACTGTTTGAGCCATAATATCTGCTTTGTCGAGGTCTTTTTCTTCAATCGAAAGGTAGTAGGCGTAATTGTTCAGGACTAAATAGTTCTTTGGATTTAGTTTTAATGCCTTATCAAAATAACTATATGCTTTTTCTTTTTCTTTTAATCTATAATACACTTCTCCAAGATTGGAATAGAAGTCTTCTTGTAGGATTTTATCTTCAACAACCAAACTAAGTCCGCTTTCTAAGGCTTTTTGTGCTTGGGTATAATCCTCTTTTAATAAGCTGTTAACTCCAAGGAAGAGATAAGGCAAGGGTTGTTCTGGGAATAGTTCTATTGTTTTCTTTGCATCAAGGATTAGGGTGTCGATTTGGTTAAGGGTAGATTGTGCATAAAGTAGGTTTTGGTAGAGGTCGAAGGGGTTAGGTTGTTTTGGTTTTGACCTATCTCCTATTGCAATTGCTTTTCTTATTGCTTTAACAGTTTCTTCAAATTGGTTTTCCTTCATATAGCAGGTTGAGAGCAGTTCCCAAACAACTTTCTCTTCTGGATATTGGATAGATAGAGATTTAAGTAGGGAAAAGAAACGTTGAAATTCCTCTTCATTAACATCAACTGTTTTGCCGTAGATTGCTATTAGGACTTGCATCTTTGTTTGGTAGTCAAGTTCTTTGTTTGAGAAGGCTTTTTCTAAGTTGGAATAGGTCTTGGGCCTATTTCCTTGAATAAGATAGTAGTTAGCTAAGGATATATTTATATATGGGTCATAAGGATCTATAGTCTCTATTTTATTATAGTATTCAAGAGCTTTTGGGTAGTTTTTCTTATTCATATTTATTTCGGCAAGTATTGCAAGATAGCTCTTTTGGGTTGGGGAGTTGGTTTGGAGTTTACTTATTTCTTGTTCTGCCTTATCATAGTTTTTCTTATCCATAAAATAGCGGAACTTAATCATTACTGCCTCTTCACTTACGCCAAATTTCTTTTCCATTCTGTCGAAAGTCTTGAGCATCTTGTCTTCGTCCTGTTGTAGGGAATAGATTTGAACAAGTTGCTGATAGTATTCTAGTTCGCTAGGGTTAGTAGTAATTAAGTCTTCAAGAACCTTTGCAGCATTTTCATAGTCATTCATATTGAGATAGATTTCTCCAAGCTGAAGCCTATACCAAATATTAGAGGGTTGAAGTAAGATTGCTTTTTTTGTTAGATCAATTGCCTTTTGAGACTCTTTCTTACTATACAGAACGCTTGCCTTATCGAAATAGGCAGCAGCATAATTAGGACTTAGGCTTATTACCTGGTCATAAAGCTCTATTGCCTTATCATAGTTGCCTAATTGTTTTTGGGTTGAGGCATCTAAGAATAGTCCATCAATTTTAAGCTCTGCGGATGTATATTCTTTAACTTTCGGGGGCTGAGTTTTCTTTGTAGCGCAGCCTGCGATTGTTAATATAATAAATGTAGATAAAAGTAATGTTTTTATGTTTTTTCTCATAGTTTTATTTCCGAATAATCTCCCAAACTCATCTCTTGAGTTGTTCCTTCAACAATTGCGTTACTACCAATCATAGAATTGCTTGTTATAACTTTTAATAACGATGTATTGGTTTGGATAATTGTATTTGAGATTACCGAATCTTTAATAATTGTGTTTTCACCTATTGAAACATATGGTCCTATCTTAGAATTTTCTATTTTAACTCCTCTTGCAATATAGCATGGCTCAACAATTGTGGAGTTCTCGATTTGAACATCTTTGCCTCTTAGGACTTCTTTATATTTCTTTATATCAAGTATTCTTTGGTTGGTATTAACAGTTGCATTCTTATTGCCACAGTCTAACCACTCCTTTACATCGTTTGTTATAAATGCAAGACCCTTATTTAGCATATTGTCAAGGGCATCTGTTAGTTGGTATTCCCCTTGTTTACTAATATTATTATCAATAAGGTATTGTAGTTCATTTCTTAGGTTTTCCCCATCTCTGAAATAATAAATACCAATTATTGCTTCATTGGATACAAAGTCTTTTGGCTTTTCAACAAATCCTTGAATGGTCTGGTCTTGGTTCTTCTTAACTACTCCAAATGCTGATGGGTCTTCTACCTTATGTGTCCAGATTATGCCATCTCTTTCTGTGTTAAGTTTGAAGCCTGCATCAAAAAGAGTGTCGGCAAAGGCAACCGTTACCTTTCCTTTTAGAATTTCTTTTGCACAAAGGATTGCATGAGCTGTTCCAAGGGGCTCTGCTTGATAAAATATTTCACCTTCTGCACCAAGACGTTTTGCGATGTCTTTTAGCATATCCTCTACTTCTTTTCCAAAGTCACCAATGATAAATCCTATCTTTTCAACTTTCTCATTGCATACCTCAACAATATCTTCACATAAACGCTCAACGATTGGTTTTCCTGCAATTGAGATTAGGGGTTTTGGGATTGAAAGGGTGTGTGGACGCATTCTCTTACCCATTCCAGCCATTGGGATTACTATATTCATGTCTTTTTTATTTCGTTAAATAATTCTTTATTAGAACTTACAAAAGTACAAAAAATAATAAAGTATTGCACTCTTTCGTTGATATCTTGGTTTTTTTTTGTAATTTTACATCCTAATTCTATAAACTATTGACAATAATGCACAAGATTAAATTACTAACACTTTTCACTTTTCTAATTTCTTTACCCCTGGCTTCATTCTCTCAAAACGATGGTTCCATTGACGTTATAAGGAATTTTGAACGCAATTACGACTCCCTTCTTTCAACCCTATATTTAAGACAAAACTCTAAAGTCATAAGAAATACATATAATAAAGAGTCCGACAATCTTTGTTCTCCAAATTCTGCAAAAAACATTAGTGATACAATATTTGCACGTCGCCTTAGGCAACTCCCAAGCTCCATTAAGCTTACCTATAATGCACAGGTTAGGAGCATAATTGAATACTATATTGATAAGAGTCCAGATAGAGTTAGTGTTATGCTTGGTTTAAGTAAGTATTATTTCCCAATTTTTGAAGCAATTTTAGACCAATATAATGTGCCTCATGAACTAAAGTATTTAGTGGTTATTGAATCAGCTCTTAACCCTAATGCAGTTTCCAGAGCTGGAGCAACAGGGCTTTGGCAGTTTATGTATTCTACTGGCAGGATGTATGACCTAAGAGTTAATTCAAATGTTGATGATAGGCGTGACCCAATTAAGTCTTCAGTTGCTGCGGCAAAGTATTTGAGAGATTTATATAGGATTTATAATGATTGGGAGCTGGCACTTGCGGCTTATAATTGTGGGCCTGGTAATGTTAATAAAGCAATACGCCGCTCTGGGAAGAATGATTTCTGGGGAATTTATAATTACTTACCACGAGAAACAAGGGGATATGTTCCGGCATACATTGCTGCTTCTTATGTTATGAATTATTATAAGGAACATAATATTGTACCTGCACCACTTTCCAAGCCTGCCGTTACAGACACAGTCTTAGTTCGTAAGGACTTGCATTTCGAACAAATTGCAGGAGTTTTAAACATCTCAGCAGAAGAGGTCAAAGATTTAAATCCTCAATATAAAAGAGATATGATTATGGGCTCTCAAGACGAGTTCTATATCAAATTACCTATTAAGTATATTAGGGACTTCATTAGCTTAGAGGACTCAATTGCAGTTTATAATATTGCTAAGTATTTTGATGTTGAAGATAAAACAACAGAATACATAAACAAGGAAGTTAAGCTATCTCATAAGGTTAGAAGGGGTGAAACTTGGACTTCAATTGCTCGAAGATATGGAGTATCGGTTAGTGATGTTAGGAGGTGGAATGGGAATAAGAAACATCCTGTCTTAGGGCAAAACCTTGCAATTTATCAAAACAAGAAAATTGAGGTGGATAAGAAGGAAGAGGAGAACAAAGGACCATTTACAGAAGAAACAACTGTTAATAATGATGCTGAAAACCAAATGGTAGCTAAAGGCAGTTCTCCAATCCCAAAGAAGATTGACTCAAAGAAAGAGGTTAAGAAAGCTCCTAAGCCTAAGTCGGTTTTTCATACAGTTAAAAAGGGAGAAACCGTTTCTGCAATCTCAAGGAAGTATAGTGTTAATATGAATGACATTATCAACCTTAATAAACTCAACAAAAGGAATCCAATTATTAGAGTTGGTCAATCTCTAAAAATAAAGTAAGTAAGAATTTTCTGATTCTTTGTTTCGATGAATCTACATTGGCAATGTAGTGGCCCTTCATTGGCAATGTACTTATACTAGATTGCCAATGCAGAGTTAGTACATTGGCAATGAAGAAGCATTAAAAGCTTATTATAAATAATTATTATGCTGTATTAAGACATAAAAATAAGGAGATACTTATCTATTAATTAGAATATTGATAGCTTAATGTACTTTCTTGGATTTGCTTTGATATCTTCAATAAGCAGGTCAAGGC
>JAGNRX010000159.1 GCA_017988355.1 Bacteroidales bacterium
ATCAATGCAAGGTTTTTTCGTTGAAAGCCTTAGAGAAAATACAGAAATCTCATTTCAAAGAAAGCACCAATATATACCTAAATCAGCTTCCTACCACTGGTCAAATCACAATTACCTAACTTTCGCAATAAGTAAAGGCAACCAAAGTGAATATATACTTATGGGAATGGACCCTAACTCTAAATATGGCTTTGATAAATTTGATGCTCATAAACTCTTTGGCACATCCGACCAGATGCCAGAAATCTATTTTAAAGTAGATTCTCAAGAATTAGCAGTTAATGTTTTTCCTTCCTATCCTGCAAGTTATGATATTGGATACTATATTGGCAAAGAATCAAACCTTAGCCTTACCTTAGGAAATCTTTCAATACTTCCAATGGGAATTACTCTGTTTTTAGAAGATAGGTATGAGAATAAATTCTATAATCTATGTGAGAAATCTCATATTGAGTTCAATGCCTTAAAGGGAACAACAGAAGATCGTTTCAGAGTTCATATCTTAAAATCCAATGATAGTATATTTGGCAATAAAGAATTAAGTGACGTCTATATTTGGTCGCATAAATCAAAAATAATGCTATTCGATGGAAAAGAAAATATCCATACCATACAATCAATTAGGGTTTGGGATAAGCGTAGGAATAATATTTTAGAACAAGATTATACTCAAGGGGTGGTTGTTTTAAATCATGATTTCCCTAAAGAGAGTTATTTAATAGATATATTAATAGATGATGTTTGGATTGAAAACCTTCCGCTTGAGGTTAGGTAGTATATTATTTTTCTTATTTTTTTTGTTTTCTCAAGTCTCCTTTTCGCAGACTGGAGTTGCTAATGCATTGAAGGAAGCTTATAATTCAAAGAACATTGATTCTCTAAACAGTTTCATTCAAGCCTACCCCAATGAAACCCGATATATAGATGAAGCCCTTAGAATAATTGACCAACTGGCTTTTGAAGAAGCTAGCCAACAAAATAGCATAGAGGCTTATGAGGCATATATTGAAAAATATCCAAATGCAGTTCAGACAATTAAAGCAAAACAATGGATAGAGCTTAATTCTAAAAAGATAAAACAAGAAATAGAGGAGAGTGATTATAATAAGGCAAAGCAGGTAAACACGATTGAAGCATATTCTGAATTTATTAAGAAATACCCAAAGTCAAAATACTATAACTACGCAAAGGAGAGTATCCATAAATTTGAGTATAAACAAAACATTTCAAGCTTTTCTGTTGAACAGCTAATTCGTTTTCTAACTAAATATCCAAATAACCCCAATAGTAATTATATATTCGACACCCTACAAGTCCAAACCCTAAGGTATTTGTCTTATGAAGGGTTAGTATTTATATCTAATAATACCCTATTCAATATAGATATAGAAGAGTTTCAAGATAGATTTGCTTTTTCCTATACTCAAAGTGGAGAGACTAAGGCTTTTGAAAAACTATTTAGAGACTTCCCTCACCTAAAATCAAATAAAAACCTTTACCGCAACTATCAAGACGCATTAGCAATTGAAACCCTACTCAAACTCCCAAACATAGACACTAAAACCTATAATTCAAATAAGAAATTCTTCACAAGCATAAAGAACGATAAGTCGCTCCAACTCTTAAAGAAATATATTAAGCCATTTATTGAACAAAAGAAAATAGCAAATATAACTAAAGTCTTAGAGCCAGTTGAAGATGATTTTAGGGTTAAGCAGTTCCAACAAACACTATTTCAAACCCCTGCACCAGAGCCACACAATAAGACAATATCCTTTAATCAAGATAGCACAATTAAGTTAATTGTTGAGTCTGCTCCAAGTGGTTATGGAAAGAGTGATATCTATGTTTCTCTAAAAGAGGATAATGTTTTTCAAACTCCATTTATTCTCCCAAAGCCAATAAACTCTATCTACAGAGAAATAAGTCCTATTATCAATAATGAGGGAGATGTCCTATACTTTTATTCTGAAAATGGAATGAATCAGGATGAGCTTGACCTATATATAAGTTTTAGAGCCGATAAAAACTCTTGGACAAATTGGTCAATTCCTCTAAAAGTTAATACAATAGATACTAAGAATGCTAAAAAGGATTTTGAGAGGGGCTATGTCATAAATCAAAACTCAAAACCAATGGAAGCCTTAGTTAATATTGCAGATGCCAAGACGGGGGAAAGACTATTTGTTAGTCAAACTAATCCTAAGACAGGCTATTTCGCATACCCAAAACAGTCAAAACCAATAAATATATTAAGCATTAACAAAGGCTATATATCAAAATACTATACCCAAGAGAAAGATTTAATAATCAGACAAGACCTTATAGATGACCTCTATTCAAAGAGGATGATTCTGACAATTGAATCAATTTTCTCAGACGAAAGCCCTGATAAACTAACAAAGCCAGCAGAAAACTATTTGAATTATTTGGCAAAGAGTTTGGAGGGTTCAAAATACGTTATCACCATATCTGTCCACACACTAAAAGGATATAAAACAATGAATGAGGAAGCATTATCTTGGCATCAAGCAACTCTGATAAAGGATAAGCTAATAGAAAATGGGGTCAGCTTTCAAAATGTTATTGCAGCAGGATATGGGAACAATAATCCATTAATAGGGTGGGAAGGAAAGTCGAGAATAGAGATAGGGTTTATGATAATAGGTAGTCAAGAAGACTAAAAGCCCTATGAAAAGAAGACCAGTCTTATTCCTATTAATACCTCTTTGCATAGTAATAATTCTTTTTGAGCAGTTTCTCCCAACCCCCATAATCAGAAATCACTATTCCAAACACATCACTAATGAGCAATATTATAAACTTGTAATAAAGGAAGAGGCAAATCCAAGGAAAGCTACCATCCGTTATAAAGCAGAAATAACCCACTACCTCAAAGACCAAAAGTGGCATAAGACAACAGGAGATATAATGATATATTTCTCCAAACAAGACTCCGCCTACAACCTAAAATACGGCGATGAGATTACCACCAATTCAAGAATAGTCCCAATCAAAAACTGGGAAAAAAGTTCATCCTTCGACTATAAAAGGATGATGAAAAGGCAGAGGATATACGATAATATCTTTGTCAGAAAAGGCTATTGGAAGAAGATATCCGAAAACAAAGGCAACCCAATAATTGCAAAATCAAAAGAAATTAATCACTATCTCAAACAAAAAATACTTAAATCCAACCTCCCCAAAGACGAAGCTGCAATAGCAATTGGAATGTCTCTTAGCGACAAAACCCTAATAGAAACGACAACAAGAAGACAATTCACATCAAGTGGACTTGCCCACATATTATGTGTTTCAGGTCTTCATATAGGAATAGTACTCCTTGCATTCGATGTAATTTTAAAACTAATATTCTTAGGCAAGTATAAACTAATACTATTCAGAAAAATACTATTATTAGTAATTGGGCTCTTCCTATGTTTCCTTGTTGGACTAACACCCTCATCCCTAAGAGTAGTTGCAATGATGGCAGTACTTATCCTAACCAAATACACCAGCCGTTCAGCCTCCGACAGCCTCAATTCCCTATCAGTAACAGCCCTCTTCTTCCTTGTTTTCAACCCTCTAATACTTTTCAACCTAAGTTTTCAATTCTCCTTCTTAGCAGTCTTAGGCATAATAGTATTTGCAGAACTTAGAAAAACCCTAACCCTTCAAGGCACTCACTCTTACCTATTAAATCAAATAACATCAACCGCAGGAATGACCCTTTCAGCACAAGTATTTGTCCTACCAATAATCCTCCTCCGCTTTAAAACCTTCCCAACCTACTTTATTTTAGCCAATATAATAGTAGTCCCATTCCTTTCCGTAATCCTAATTTCCATAATCCTCTTCCTAATC
>JAGNRX010000016.1 GCA_017988355.1 Bacteroidales bacterium
AAAATGTCCATTAGAGAGTAACGTCAAGAAAAAACCATTAAAAATGTCCATTACACCCGATTTGTCAAGCTATTTAACAGTATTTAACTAAATAAAATAAAGATTAATTTTCAATAATCTATATTACAGATGATTAATAAAATATTTATTTTCGCTAATTTAGGAAATAAGTTTAAGTTTTTCAGGTAAAAATCTTTGTTTTGGGATTAAATTTATCCTATTTCAAAGAAGAAATTCTTAAAACTAAGTATTAAATTTCTAAAACAAAGGATTAAATTCTTCTCTCTTTGTTTAATCTTGCTGTGATGTACATCTAAAATTGCTAAGATGTACATCGCACGCTGCTAAGATGTACATCGGAAGACGCTAAGATGTACATCGCAGTAAGCTAAGATGTACATCACAGCAAAATGCTTCTTTGTTTAAATAATTTAATACGGCGTTTTAGAAATTTAATATGGCGTTTTAGGAATTTTAATCGGCGCATGGCTAAAATTATACCTTGTTTTATATAGGTTTTCTCGGGTTTGTCCTATGGAATAATAGAACAGGGGAATGAAATCTTGGGATATCAAATTATAATTCTAAGTATGGGATTAGCTTTTCGTAGGATTTTTGATCTAAGAGATGGATTTGTCTTATTTGATCAATGGTGGTGTAATTTTTTAGGTCTATGCGTAGTTTGATTATGGCTTTTGCTAAGTAGAAATCGATATAGGGGTGGGCAGAAAGTTCTTTTATGGTGGCGGAATTGATGTTTATCTTTCTTGGGTTGGCTTTCTCTATTTTTAGATGTTGAACTATCATACTATAGAGCGAATCTGTCATTCCGTAAACTTCTTTTAGCTGGGAAATCTCAGTATATCCGCCAAGTTTTTGTCCGTATATGTAAATTCTCTTCCCATAAGATGGTCCTATTCCTCTTAAAATTTGTAAGTCTAAGCTATCCGACTGGTTTAAATCGAGCTTTATTTCTGGTTTCGCTTCATATGGTTTTGCGGAATACTTATTATCGGAATATGGATTTTGGCTTGAATTACTATGTTTAAGGTTTTGTGTTTGCGTTTCTCTTTTTTCTTGATTTGGGATTTGAACGTAGGGAGAGATTGCATTGTAGAGGTCTCCACTCATGCAATATAGCTTTTTTAGGTCTTCAGTTTTCTTGAATTTTCCGCCTGCTTTGACATAATTAACAACGTTTGAGGCTTGCTTTTCTGATAATCCAAACTCAACTAATCGGGTTTTAGTTACGGTGTTTGGGTTAAATGGGCTTGGGTTATAGGTTCTCTTTGTCCTTTTTTCATAATCCCTTTCCTTGAATTCCCTTTCGCTTTTTTCTTTTGAATAATAAGCATTCTCAGGATAGGCAATGTCCTTTTCATCCAGCTCTGTTGTGTTTGAATTACCGAGATTTACGATTATGAATATTAGAATAGCGATTACTACTCCAATTGCTAAACCAATGGAAAAGATAATTCCTTGCTTTTGCTTCTTAGGCATAAAGGAATTATCTTTATTTGGTTTCATTATTTCTTATTTTGAAAAAAAAACTTCAAGAAACTTGTCAAGCTCCTCTGCGTGAAGATTTTTTGCAACGATGTTTCCTTCGCTATCAACAAGGAGATTATATGGTATGTATTGGAAGTCGTAGCGTTTTGTTATTACTGTGCCATCTCCAAATAGTGATAGCCATGGCAATTTATTGTTTGCTAAGAATGCTTTCCAATCTTCAACTGTCCTATCAATCGATATGCCAACTAAGGTTAGTCCTTTGGATTTGTATTTATTATTAATTTCTTTTAGGTGTGGCATTTCGTCTTGGCAAGGCTTGCACCATGATGCCCAAAAGTCAATAAGGATGAGTTTACCCTTAATATCTGTTTCTGTATATGCTTTTCCATTAATGTCAACGGCTGAAAAAACTAATTTCTTGGATGTCTCTTGTGCTAATCTTCTTTCTCCAATTAAATTACAAACTACTTCCTTCCATCTATTGTCCTTGCTAGAGGTGCAAATGCTATTAGAGTAGTCCAAAAGTGGGTTTGCTTTGTCGAATTGCATATTCTTGATTTGTGGAATAAGGAGCATATAAGGGAAACCCGACTGTGGATAGGTCTCAATATAGGGTTTATATATTTCAACAAACTTTTCATATCCTTTATCTATGTCTTCTACTTTCAAATCTCTAAATTCGAGCATTTGGTTTTGAATTTTATCCCAAAATATGGTGAACTCCTCTGCGTGTTTTGAGCCTTTATAGCTGGTTTTAATCCTTCCGCCTTTTTTATACTCATCAATATTTGTGAATTTCACATCAATTGTCTTACCTTTTTCAAGTGGTAGAGGAACATTTGCGTAGAACTTCTCATCATTACTTACAATTTGAAGTGCACATTCAAGTATATCCTTATCGAAATTTATGCTATCAAGATTAATTGAGATTTTGCCGTCCTTGAAATCGGAACTGTAAATTACGTTTTGGTCAGAATTAGTCATCTGGTCTGGACTTGCATAAACAATTGCAACTGTTCCTTCATTAATCTCTGGAATTTCGATATTAACTTTTGATTTTCCTGAGCAGGAAGCAAAGATTATGGCTAAAAATAAGGACAAATAGATTCGTGTTTTCATATATATTCTTGTTTATTTATATGCAAAAATAAGAAAAACAAAAGATATTCAAATGAAATTTTGAAAATTAATGATAATAATTTTAATCTAAGACTAAATAGTGAAGAGTTCTTGGGCTGAATTTGTTGTTATTGAAGCCACTTCTTGGAGGCTAATGTTTTTGATTTGGCTTATCCTTTCTGCAATAATTGGAATATAACTGCTTTCGTTTCTCTTGCCCCTATAAGGAGTGGGTGCAAGATAAGGAGAATCGGTTTCAAGAAGTATATCTTCAATATCTATTTCACTTACTATGTCGGCTAATTTTGCGTTTTTGAAGGTTACGACGCCTCCAATACCAATCTTAAACCCCATTTCAATAACTTTCTTAGCCTGGTTTAAGTCTCCTGAAAAGCAGTGAAAGACTCCTTTTAGTTTTTTATTGGAACCTTTTATTTCTTTTTGCAACTTTTCGAGTGATTGTAATACCTCTTCAAAGCCTTTCCTAACGTGAATAACTAATGGGAGGTTTCTGTCCATTGCCCAGTGAGCCTGTATTTCAAAAGCAGAGATTTGCTCTTCAATAAAGGTCTTATCCCAATATAAATCAATCCCTATTTCTCCAATTGCACATATATTAACCTTATCTAATAGTAGTTCAATTTCTCTAAGCTGGTCTAAGTAGGTTTTATCGATTGATGTAGGGTGAAGTCCGAGCATAGGGAAGAAGCAATCGTCCATTTTGCATAGTTCAAGCATAGGCTCAATGGATGCAATATCGATATTGGGCAAGAGAATCTTATTTACCTTAGCCTGCTTGGCTCTAAGGATTGCATCGGAGATGTCTTCTTTGAATTCTTCTGAATAGAGATGGGAATGGGTGTCGATAAACTGCATAAGTGGTAAGTATTAAAATGAAAAAAGCCCTACCTGATGAAAGGAAGGGCTTAAAGCATATTAATTAAATATATTACAAACTTGCAATTCTTTTCATACATTTAGATTTAAGGTTTGAAGCCTTACTCTTGTGTATGATTGAGCGTTTCGCTAATCTATCAATAGATGATATTAACTTAGGAAGTTTTTCTTCTGCTACAGCTTTATCTTCTAAAGCACGGAAGTCTCTTAAAGCATTACGCATTGTCTTTGCATAATAACGATTAGCTATTCTCTTCTTTTCGTCTGAACGAATTCTCTTTACTGAACTCTTGTGATTTGCCATAATTTATTTTTATATTTAGTACCCCGTAGGGGATTCGAACCCCTGGTTTCTAGAATGAAAATCTAGCGTCCTAGGCCAACTAGACGAACGGGGCGTCTATTGCTTTTTCGCTGTGCAAAAGTACAACCTTTTTTGATATCACCAAATTTTATCGAATAAAAACGATAAGTATTTATCTGGTCTCTTATTTATCTTGCTTAAATTCAAAGCCTAAGCGTTTGCCAGTAATTTGTTTTTTTATTGCTTGATTTGATTTAATTTCTCCAATACTTGTAAATTTAACCTGATCGAAGGGTGGAGTTAGTAAATCAAAGCTATTAACATACTCCATTGAAGACTTAATAATATTGAGAATTGATTCTTTATTTATTATTGATGTGTGAAAACTGGTGTATAGGAGACCAACCTCTCGCTTTCCTTCAATAAAGTAATGATTTTCCTTGTTAATAAATACTCTTCCTATAAGATATCCAATATCTAATTCTCTATCATATTCAAAAGAGTCACTAAGAAAATTATAGATATTTATCATTCCACAATAGGAACGCTTCTTGTCTTCTTTTATGTAGGGGATTTTCATTACCTCGTGAAGGCGTGGGAACTCAAATACATTTGTATGCTGCAAGAAAACTAAGGTGTCGGAGCCAAAGCTAAGTTTAAATTCAAAATCACCTATATTTTCATACTTACAATCTGTTATTGGGAAGGATTTTTTAAGTTCACTAGCTATTTCTTTTGCAATTTCTTTGAAAATTTCAAATGCTTGATGAGTATTTTCACTTACTAAATTATTTAATTCTGTTTTTTTCTGAATTAAATTACCAATTTCACTGCAATCCATAATTGATATTTTTATAAATAAAAGAATATGTTTTTATAAAAAAGCCCTGATGAATAATGAATCCGTCAGGGCTTTGTTTTGTAATTAATCCGATAATTATTCAGGACTGATAGCTTCAACTGGACAAGCGTCTGCGCAAGTTCCACAGTCAGTACAAGCTGCTGGATCAATTTTGTAAATGTCACCTTCAGAGATAGCTCCTACTGGACATTCGTCTATACATGTGCCGCATGCAACACAATCTTCAGAAATTTTATAAGCCATGATTTTATAATTTTGGTTTGTAATTAGGGTGCAAATATATGATTTATTTCTTAAATTTGCCCCAAAATTGAACCTAAACATAAGAAAACATGAAAATTAAAACACTAAAGAGCTTATTGTCAAAGACAATCGTGATAATCTTAACTATATTTATGACTTCTTCTTGCATAAATGGAGAAAAAGAGGTTATTTCTCACTACGAAAATGGTAATCCTAAGTTAGTTTACTACATAAAAAAGGATAAAGGAAGTAAATATAAGGTTGGAGAAAAGATGTATTATGAAAATGGTAAGCTTAAATATGAAGGAAAGTTTGAAAATAATGAAAGGACAGGAAAGTGGATTTATTATTTTGAAAATGGTAATAAGTTTTCCCAATGTGATTATACAAATAATAAGAGCGGAAAAGACCAAGAAGTATATAAGATTGATAAAACACAAATTGTAAGCAAGAATGATAAGGTAGAGGAAGTCACTTTTTATCCTGATGGATCATTGGCTGCAATCAAAATTAAATATGATAAGTTTGAAAAAGAATATAAGTTTTTCCCCTCCTTTAAGTTAATGGAAGAAAGAATGACAAAAGGAAACCTATTAAATGGTGAGTCCTTATCTTTTTTTGAAAATGGGAATGTAAATTCAGTAAATTACTTTAAAGACGGAATGCAAGATAGCATCTATGTCTTGTACTACGAAAATGGTTCAATCCTGGTTAAGGGAAACTATAAAATGGATGAAAAGATTGGGAAGTGGGAATACTTTAAAGAGGATGGAGCAGCTGATGGAGAAGAAGTGTTTTCAGATGATGGTTCAATAATAAAATCAAGGAACACAGGAATGAAGCTGTTTGATAAAGAAGGAAACGAAATCATTTTATAAGTTTCACAAAAGAATAATTCAACTTAAAACATAAAATATGCGTAAATTACTAACCTTAACCCTGATGCTTTTAATTAGCACAGCAAGTTTGTTCTCACAAACTCTTGATAAAATTAAAATTGAAAAGAAGTCAAGCGAGTATTCATTTTCCCTTGGTAAAGAAAAGTATAAGGCATATTTTAGTGTAACAGATGAGTCTAGAAGACCTAAGATAAGATTTAGTGGAAAAACCAATTTTACTTATGATTCAGGATTTCAAGATGCGAAATTGGATTTTGAAATATTCTCAAATCCAAAATTAAATTTTTCTTATTTAGTAATAAACAACTACCTTGATGTCACAATGGGAGCAGAGGTTTATCTAATAAACAAAGACTATCAATTTATATTTTTAGGTCATTTGCCAATTGGTGCCTATAATTGTATTGGAGATCAGAAGATGAATTACAATAGTATTCTATCATATCTTTCAATATTCTACACAAAAGAAAAGACTTATTTTTCATTTGAGGTTCCCTTAGTTGTCATAAACCCTGGTCAGACAACCGAGCAAATAGTAGAAAGTAAGAAGATACACTATACTCTAACAGATAATAAACTCAAACAAAACCTTACAGAATAATTAGAAATGAAATTTTCAGATATTGAAATAATGTCGCCCGTAGGCTCTTATGAATCATTAATTGGAGCAATACAAGGCGGGGCTGACTCTGTTTACTTTGGAGTTGGAGAACTAAATATGCGTTCTCGTAGTGCAAGCAATTTCTCAATTGAAGACCTAAGAAAGATTGTTGAAATAGCAAAAGAGAATAACTTAAGAACTTATCTAACTTTAAACACTATAATCTATGACCAAGAATTAGATTATATGAGAGAGGTAATTGATGCTGCAAAAGAAAGTGGAGTAAGTGCAATAATAGCAGCTGACCTTGCGGTAATTTCTTATGCAAGAGAAGTCGGAGTGGAAGTCCACCTCTCAACCCAATGTAATATAACCAATATAGAGGCTGTTAAATTCTTTTCTCAGTTTGCAGATGTAATTGTAACTGCTCGTGAACTTTCTTTAGACAAGGTGAAAAGTATAACTGAGTATATAAAAGAAAATAATATTAAAGGGCCCTCTGGAAATCTTCTTCAAATAGAGTGTTTTGTTCATGGAGCTCTCTGCATGGCTGTTTCTGGCAAATGTTATATCTCTTTGGACAATGCAAACAAAAGTGCAAATAGAGGAGCTTGCCTTCAATATTGTCGCCGCCCCTATAAGGTAACCGATACGGATGGAGGAACAGAACTTGTTGTTGACAATCAATATATAATGTCGCCAAAGGATTTGAAAACTCTTGAATTCTTAGATAAGATACTTGATTCAGGTGTTAGGGTTTTGAAGATTGAGGGAAGAGGACGCTCTGCAGAATATGTTAAAACTGTAACAAGAGTTTATAAAAAGGCAGTTAAGGCTTATTTTGATGGAGAGTTTACTCAGGAGAATAAAGACAAGTGGAATGAGGAACTAAAAACTGTTTATAATAGAGGGTTCTGGGATGGATACTATTTAGGGCAAACGATTGGAGAGTGGACAGAAAAGTATGGTTCAAGATCAACAAAAGTCAAAGAATTTATTGGAACATGCACCAACTTCTATAAAAACATTAATATTGCGGAAATAAAACTTGAAACAGGGAGTTTGTCTATTGGGGAGGATGTCATAATTCTGGGTCCAACAACAGGGGTTTATGAAGATAAGATAAAAGAAATTAGGGTTGACTTAAAGTCTGTTGAAAAAGCCGTTAAGGGAGAGATGTTTTCAATTCCAACAACTGAAATTATCCGCCGAGGAGATAAATTATATAAAATAAAAGATGCTTAAATTTAATTACCATAACCATTCCACATTTTGTGATGGGAAAAGTTCTCTTGAAGAAATGACTAAGTCTGCCATTGAGAAGGGCTTAAGCTATTATGGGTTTTCTGCTCATAGTCCAGTCCCTTTCGATAATGATTTTGCACTACAACACTCAGACATACAAAACTACCTTAACGAAACAAGAAGACTTAAGTCAAAATATGAAGATAAGATAAAGCTCTTTACTTCAATGGAATTTGATTATATCCCAATAATTTCTGAAGATATTAGAGAAAGAGCAAAAGAATATGATTTAGATTATATTATTTCATCCGTCCACTTAGTTAGTTCAGAAAATGGATTATGGTTTATTGATGGCTCAAAACAAGAAAGCTATGATAATGGTCTAAGAGAATACTTTGGAGGTGATATTAGAAAAGCTGTGAAAGCGTTTTATGATCAAACAAATGAAATGATAGTTAATGTTAAACCAAATATTGTTGGTCATTTCGATAAGATTAAGATGCATAATAAAGACAGATATTTCAAAGAAGATGAGTCGTGGTACAAGGATTTAGTTATTCAGACTATAGACATTATGAAAGAAAATGATGTAATCTGTGAAGTAAATGCAAGAGGACTTTATAAGGGACGCTCAAATGATTATTTCCCTCAAACAGCTTGGATAAAAGAACTGGCTAAAAGAAATGTAAGAGTGACTATCTCCCCTGACTCTCACAAAGCAGATGAGGTTGATATGCTTTTTGCAGAATGTTGGCAACACCTAAAAGACTGTGGACATAAGGAAGTTTGGTATTTTGATGGCGATTGGAAACCTGTATCTCTATAATGAAAAACATAGAAAATCAAATTGAAATTCTAATAACAGAAGACGGTTCATCAAGTCTAAGAAGGAAGGATTTACAAGAAGGATATCATTCCACCTTTGGAGCAATTGCCGAAAGCAGACATATATTTATTGAAGCAGGACTAAGAAAGGTTGGAACTTTAGAAAAGATAAATATTTTGGAAATAGGATTTGGTACAGGCTTAAATGCAATCCTAAGCTTAGAGTTTGCAAACAAAGAAAACCAAGCTATCTATTATACAACAATAGAAAAATACCCTCTCCCAAAAGAAATAACATCAGAGCTTAATTACGGGAAAATTCTAAGATTAGAAGAGGAATTTGAGACCATAAATTCATTTGATTGGAATAAAGATAACGATTTAAATTCCTATTTCACAATTCAAAAGATTGATAAGGCCGCCGAAGAGATAAACTACCCTAAAGAATTCTTTAACTTAATTTACTTCGATGCTTTTGCTCCCCAATTTGAAGAAAAGCTTTGGAATAAAGAAGTATTTGAAAATTTATACTCATCCCTAAAACAAGGAGGTATCCTTGTAACTTATTGTTGTAAAGGAGATGTTAAAAGAATGCTTAAATCATCAGGCTTTGAAATAGAAAAACTTCCAGGACCTAAAGGAAAGAGAGAAATCCTAAGAGCCAATAAAATATAAATTTCTTTGTTTCTTTGGTCTATTGATTAGCCAATAGAGTTGAAATGCCACTTCTTGCTTATGATTACCCTCTATTTTGTCGTTTGAGCTGTGGATTTCAGTCTTATCTTTATAATATGTTATACTATATCTTGCTGTTAGGTAAAAATCCCTCTTGAAATCATATCTTAGAATTAAATATGACCTTAATCCTCTGTCATAAAGTTGCGAAGATGAATAGGTAAGAGGCAATGAGTATTCATAAATATAGAAAGCATTATCGTAATCATCGGTATTGAAATAGGCTATTCTCATATTTATGCTTAAAGGTATTGCTTTTGGACTTAGAATTATGTCTTGAGAAATAAAGATCCCCTTATTTTCATTTGATTTATAGTTTCTTGTTTTGGAATATCCTATCCTTGTTTTCAGCATTAGGTTTTGATTCTTGCTATAAGTATATCTTAGTTGTATTTGATTTAAGATATTGTCTTCGGGATAGATTTCTTTGTTTGCGTGAGTTTCATTGTAGGGGCGGTTATTCATTTTATAGATTAGGGCGAAGTGACTACTTAGTTTTGGTGTGTAATTTATTTCTGAACGTATTTTATAACCACGAACAGAAGTGTTTGCTCTATAACTTTGGTCAGGGAAATTAAAATAATCAATGCCAATAAAACAATTGAAATACTTATTTATCCTTGCAGAAAAAGCAGAATATAATCCCCTTTCGTTTGCATTCCTGCTCTGAGTTCCTATTGCTGATGCAAAATTGTTTTGGAACTGGTTTTGATAATTTCTATAGTTAAAGCTAAGGTTGGTTTTATAGCCTAAGTTTATATCTAATCCTGTTATAAGAGCATATCCCTTATTCCTACTCATAGCAATTTCGCCAAATGCCCTAACCTTTCTATGTATTGGCATACTCCCATTTAAACTATATATGCTATTGCTTTTCCCTTCAAAATAATCTTGCATATAGGCTTGACTTTGGTGGGTGATTGGATATTTATAATGGTAGTTGAAAAGTGTTAATCCGAGTTCTCGTCCTTTATTTTTCCATTCAATATGTGTTCCATAAAGAGCTTCAATATTAGAATCTTTTCTTTGGAGTTCTGAATTTGTCCTATGAAGTCCTGTTTCTAGAATACTGCCTGAATAATCTATCTTATTGAATGAACCAAATAGATAAACTGATATGTCTTTTAGTTTTATCTTTGTTGCAATTCCTCTCATTGAATTGTATTCTGTAATAGAACGATTTGGTTTTATTCCGCTATAATTTTTCTTGCTTTTGGCATCTTGTGTGAAATGTCCGAAGTTAAGACTTTGATTCATTGCAAGTCCCTCGCCAAAACCCAAACGATAATCCCCAATTGTTATTTGTTCTATTATTGAAATATCTCTTATGGTGAATTGAGCACTAAGATAATCGTATCCTAACTTTTGTTTGGAATTGAAAAAAGGTTCTCCTGCATCATTATCAGCAATAATAGAAAACGACAATCTATTAAAATAGTTTAGGTTATAGCGAAGTGAGTTTGAAAAATTCTTTCCTTGATATCCCTTATCATCATCTCTTCTATATCCCCACGCTTTTTCCAATACTTTCTTATATTGTAATCTTATATCATGAATTGATTTTGAAAGGATGGAGTCTATATTTAGTGAGGGTTTGTATTTTACTGGGGCAACGAAGATATAGGGCAGGATTTGATTTAGGGTTTCTTCTGAAAATCCATTAATAAGAGGGATTTCATAAATGGTTAGAATTTGATGTGTTTCTTTAATATAGCGTTTGAGTGATAGAATTTGAAAATCATCAAGCCCCATAAGTTGAAGGGTGTTTTCATCAGCAGAGTTAATATTTACTGGATTAAGGCTTAGATAATACAAATCCTCTATCAAAGTCTGCTTATCTTGTTCTGAGATTTCGCTTTCTTCAATAGAGGATATTTGATTATCTATATCTATTTGTGCTTTTGCACTGACACAAGAAAAAATAAATATTATTATAGAGTATATTACTTTCCTTATGCTCATTACTTCTTTATTTCATTTTAAACTTAGCTACATTTACTCCAACCACAATTTGTGCAATTCTTACAGCCTCCTGAATAAACTATTGTTTCGTGTTTACAATTAGGGCAGGTTTCTCCTTTTGCTTTTGTTCCGTCTTGAATATACTTTTTAAGGGCTCTTGCAACTCCGTTTTTCCAGGTGTTGATTGTGTCATTATCTAATGTTAGCTTTGAAACTAAGCCAATAACATTATTAAGTGGCATTCCATGACGAAGAATACCTGAGATAAGCTTTGCATAGTTCCAGAATTCTTTATCGAAAAGTCGAGACAAGCCTCCAATTGTGTTTTCGTAACCATCCTTATCTAAATAAACAAAGTCATATCTTGATGTTTCTTTTTCCTTAACCTTAACAACCCATCCTTTATTAACTCCTTCTGGCAAATAAAATCTATCAGGGTCAGCCTTACCAGTAAATATCTCATAAGGTCTTCCTTCAATAATGCCAACAACAGCAATCCATTTCTCTTTATCGTTTTGAAATCTAATAACATCTGCTTCAAGTTTCTTAGGTCTCTTAGGAGCTTGTGTTTCTGTAAAGGCAGATT
>JAGNRX010000160.1 GCA_017988355.1 Bacteroidales bacterium
TTATATAATATGTATAAGATGTATTTGGCGTTAGTCCAGTTGCTTGATAGCCTATTTCTGTAATACCTATTTCAGCCCCTGTTTCACCTTGTCTAACTTGCCATGCTGTTTCATCTCGTCCTGCTGTCCAAGTTAAGGTCGATGTAGTAAAAGATGGCATTGCAGCAAGATTTGTTGGTGATGGTGTTAAATCGTAAACTGTAATATCGTCTAAAGCGACTCCATATCCAAAGTATGCAGCTCCTTCAAAAGCTATCTGATATGTTGAAGAAGGGTTTGGAAGTAATATAGAATCTAATCTATAAGCTTCAATACTTTCGTTATAATGCACTAGTTGCGTCCATGAATCACTATTACTTGCACGATATAATACTTCTAACTTATCTTGGTCGCCGCTCCATATTTCTTGCATATGCCAGAATGAAATATAAGGATTTGATAAACCTGATATGTCTAGCATAGGTGAAATAAGTTTTGTAATTTTTCCAACGCCACCATAATAGAAATTAGCCAAACCTGTTCCTGTATGTGCTTGGTTATTTTGTGAAGAAGATGTCCAATCTAATGTTCCATTAACATATTCTTGTTGCCAACAAGCGAATCCACCCTCAAATCCTTCTTTAAAAGGGAATTGATTTACAGTAACACAAGAGGTGTGAAAGGTTGATGTTATAGCAAAACTTGAATCCTCTGGAGAACATAGTGAATAAACTTCAATTAAATATGTTGAGGCTTGAATTAAACCAGTTATTATAAAATTAGTATTTGTTGTTGCAGTTTGCGTTTGCCATGTTACTCCATCATTTGAGTATTTAACTCTCCACTCAGAAGCGCTACCCATCTCGTCCCAAGATAAATCAGCACTTGTTTCGGTAATATTAGATAAAGTTAAATTTTCTGGCATTGTACAATTATTGCTAGAAAGCTCGATGTCATCAATTAACAAATAATTAGCATTATAACCTGACAAACATTCTATATCAAACTTATAATCACCATCAGCAGTTGGAGTAAAATATCCAATGTATTGTTTATGTGCTTCATTAGTTGGATTAATAACTGGAGTACCAATTATTTGGTTTATGCTAAGATCATTTATATTTCTAACTCTTGCTTGAAGATTGTTCCAGCCATTATAACCATCAGTAATATACCAAAAGGTGAAAGCATAATTGTTCCCAGCAAGTAATTCAAATGAAGGACTTGTAAACTTATCGTTACAATCGTTAAAAAATCTTCCTACTTTCGTTCCGGATTTTGCTAAGAAATATTCACTCGGATCTAATACATGAATAAAAGTTTTACTACCTAAATTAGTTGCAGTCCAGCAATTCGGAAGCTCATTATCCTGAGTAATTCCTTCAAATCCTTCTTTCCACGGCAATTGAGCTAATGGAGGACAATCTGTTGTAAAGGTTGTTGTAATATAAGTGCTTGAATCTGTAAGTGAACATAATGCATTAAGACTAACAATATATGATGTAGTATGGTCTAATCCAGTTAATATAAAATTAGTATTTGTTGTTGCAGTTTGCGTTTCCCATGTTGTTCCGTTATCTTTTGAGTATTTAACTCTCCACTCTGAAGCATTACCATTCTCAGTCCAAGATAAATCAACACTTGTTGAATTTGTTGAATTAACTACTAAATTACTTGGTATAGCACATGTTATTCCAATAACTTTTACATTATCAATTGTTGCTGGTGGTTGATATCCCACATTATTATCATTTTCCCACACAAATACAACTTGTCTAATTGAATTTGAATATTGAGAACCTAAGTAAATAACTTTATTTTGCCAAGTAGATGATCCGCTTAAATCTGTTGGTGTAACTTTATAAATATCTAAAGGCCTTGATCCAGGAACAATTGCAACTTCATTTGGAATTACATATACATTTAGACGGTCCCATTGTCCTTCACCAACTGCTTTCCAATCAAAAGAAAAATCATATATAGGAGAATCATCAAATTCCACTAAAGTAGAAGCCATAACAATTGAGCGTGAGATGATGTTATAATTGGCTGTTGTTCCATTATCGGATATAAATAATCCATTTCCACTTTCTTTAGCTCCCGCTGCACCAATATACCATTTATTGGTTTGTGTTGCATTGTGTAATGTCCATTTATCATTATCCGCAGCATCTTCAAAGTCACAGATAAAAGGTAATTGGTTTATAGGTATAGGTAGAGTTGTGAAAGAAACTTCTACCCAATTTGAATATAAGTCTTCTCCGTACTTACTTCTTACATAATAAGTATAATCTGTATCTGGAGTCAGTCCTGTTGCTTGATAAGTTGTTGCAGTAATATCTGCTGCAGTTCCTGTTAAACCTTGTTTGATTTGCCATGCTGTTTCATCTCTCCCTGCTGTCCAAGTTAAAGTAGATGTTGTAAAAGATGGACTTGATGCAAGGGTTCTTGGAGTTGGATAAGTGTAGTCAACCTCGAAGTGCTGAACATAAGCTGTAGCTTGCTGAGATGAACTTGCTATTGCTGCTAAAGCAATATAAGTTCCGGTTCCGGTATAGTTACTTAAGTCAACTATTTTATCTTCCCAAACATCAATTGCAGATAGAAGTTGACGCCCTCCAACTGAAACAAATGTTGAGTAATCATTAGGGTCTGTCAATATACCAACTTGAATTCCATTTCCATCTAATTGATAATCATTCATCATATTGAATTTAACCGTTAAGGTATTTATTGGAATTGTTGGATCTATTTGATTACAAACTGCTGCTCGTCTTTGATCAGTTGGTGACCAAAAAAACATTAACCCTGGATGATTTTCTCTATCAGGTGTTATATTAGGATAGTTTGGATTCCCGTTTGATAAATTCTTTGACCAGCATGGAGGGAAACTAATATTAGATGATTCCATATAAACACTAAAGTCCTCTCTATATGGGAATGTTGATATTGGAGCACAGTTTGTGAGAAATGTTATTATAGATGACCAATCACTTACTGCAAGCCCATTATCTGTCTGAATTCTTGCTTTATATTTTTTTGATGAATTTAGTTGTGTAAAGGTATATGGATGTGATGTAATGCCTGAAATTGTTGTTGCATTTGCCCAATCAGTCTCTGAGGCTAACATATATTGTATGTTCCATAAAGAACCACTAACATCTGTCCACTCTAAATCGATGCCACTTGTTGTTGGATTGGAAACATTAAGTAAGGTTGGCTTTGGAAATGAAGGTGCAACTATTTCGGGTCCTGTTACATCATCAATGAAAAGACTTACCATATCGCCACTACTAATAGTTCTTATAGCAACATATATTTCTTGTCCAACGTATGCAGATAAATCAATATTATGTTGGTTCCAACCCCAAGGCTCAGACATACTTCCTACTAATGATAAGAGAGAAGCAGAAACAAAAGAATTAGGATCGCTATTTGTTGTTGAAACTAAAACATCAAGATTAAAATTATCCATATGACCAAACATCATGCCTTCGGTTTTCAACCAAAAAGCAAAATTATTTGCTGTTGGGCTTACTAATAGTTTTGGTGTAATCAACCATTTTGTTGATTCTTCGTCATTAAAGTAAATTTGTGAATAAGCATTTTTCTCTCCTGTGTGACTATTCCAAGGATGAGCCACCCAATAACTTCTTCCTGAAGTGTTTTCAATCCTCCAATAATCAGGAGGAAAAGTTGCACCCTCGAAGCTTTCGTTTAATGTTGTTTGCGAAAAACCTTGAATAGCGAATAAAATCGCAATTAAAACCAATAAAAATCTTTTCATATCCTTGTGTTTTATATTATATATTCATTTAAAGCATTAAAAATACGCTGTGTGCGTAAAAATTTATTG
>JAGNRX010000161.1 GCA_017988355.1 Bacteroidales bacterium
TAGAAAAGAAATTGATATCGCAGAAAAAGAAATGCCAGGTCTAATGGCTCTAAGAGAAAAGTTCGGTAAGAAAAAACCTCTTAATGGAGTTAGAATTATGGGTTCTCTTCACATGACTATTCAAACAGCTGTACTAATTGAAACCCTAACTGCTCTTGGAGCTGATGTTCGTTGGGCTTCTTGCAATATATTTTCAACACAAGACCATGCAGCAGCAGCAATTGCAGCAGCAGGTGTTCCTGTTTTTGCTTGGAAAGGCGAAACCTTAGAAGAATATTGGTGGTGTACAAATCAAGCTCTTTCTTTCCCTAATGGAAAAGGGGCTCAGATGATTGTTGATGATGGTGGTGATGCTACTCTTTTAGTTCATAAGGGATATGCAGCAGAGAAAGATGCTTCTATTTTAGATAAAACTCCTTCTTCAGCTGAAGAGGCTGTTATTCTAAAGACCATAAAAGAAATCTTAAAAGAAGATAATCAAAAATGGCATAGAACAATTGCAGAACTTAAGGGTGTTAGTGAAGAAACAACTACTGGTGTTCACCGTTTATATCAAATGATGGAAAGAGGAGAACTTCTTATTCCTGCAATAAATGTTAATGACTCAGTAACTAAATCAAAATTCGATAACCTTTATGGTTGTAGAGAATCACTTGCTGACGGAATCAAGAGAGCAACAGATGTTATGATTGCTGGAAAGGTTTGCGTTGTTTGTGGTTATGGCGATGTTGGTAAGGGTTGTGCTCACTCAATGAAAAGCTATGGAGCAAGAGTTATTGTGACTGAAATAGATCCAATTTGTGCTCTTCAAGCTGCTATGGAAGGTTTTGAGGTTACAACACTTGAAGACGCACTTTCAGAAGGTAATATATTTGTTACTACAACAGGAAACAAGGATGTTATCACTGCTGATCAGATGTCGAAAATGAATGATGAGGCTATAGTTTGTAATATTGGACACTTCGATAATGAAATTCAGGTTGAGAAACTAGAATCTTGGCCAGGAATTAAGAAATTAAACATTAAACCACAGGTTGATAAATATACCTTTGCAGAAGATGGTCACTGTATTTATTTATTAGCTGAAGGTCGCTTGGTTAATCTTGGTTGTGCAACAGGACATCCTTCATTTGTGATGAGTAGTTCTTTCACCAACCAAACCTTAGCTCAAATTGACTTATGGGAAAACGATTATGCAGTTGGCGTTTATCGTTTATCTAAACAACTTGACGAAGAGGTTGCAAGACTTCACTTAGAAAGAATTGGCGTTAAGCTAACTATTCTATCAGATGAGCAAGCTGAATATCTTGGAGTTGATAAGAACGGTCCATACAAAGCAGACCATTATAGATATTAGTGAAAAATATATTTAGAATATTCAAATACATCAAAGGTTACAAAAGAGAAGTAATCTTAAACTTAGTGTTCAATCTACTCTATGTTTTTGCTTCTCTTTTTTCTTTTGTTATTGTAATTCCTTTTGTTTCCGTACTCTTCGGAATCATTAAAGCACCAGAGGTTTGTCCTGAATTTGCATTTAATAAGGATGTGATTATTGATTATTTTGCATTTAACCTCAACCATTTAAGCCTAACTTATGGGCTCTATACTTGTCTTGCTGTTCTAAGTGTTATTTATTTAGTCTTTGCATTCCTTTCTGCCCTATTTCGTTACTTAGCTATGTATTTCTTAGCTCCTGTTAGAAATGGAGTTATTAAAGATTTGAGAAACGATATCTACCATAAAATAACAACCCTCCCACTTTCATTTTTCTCTAACAAAAGAAAAGGCGATTTGCTTTCAAGAATGAGTTCCGACCTCTCGGATATTGAAATATCTGTTATGAGTAGCTTGCAAATGTTGGCAAAAGACCCTGTTATGGTTATTGTCTTCCTTATTGCCCTAATTATTGCTAGCCCTAAACTTGTTATCTTTATTGTCATTATCCTTCCTTTGGTTGCTATACTTATCAAACAAATTGGAGCAAGCCTAAATAGGAACTCGGAAAAAGGTCAAAAACAAATCGGAACAGTTCTTTCAACAGTTGAGGAGACCCTTGGCGGAGTAAGAGTTATTAATGCCTATAATGCAGGAGAAATTATACAAAAGAAATTTGAGCAGGAGAATAATGCCTATGCAAGACTGATGACAAAAATCCTTAGGAGAAAAGACCTATCCTCTCCCCTAACCGAAATTTTTGCAATCTTTGCCTTAGTGGTTGTTGTTCTTTTTGGAGGAATGATGGTAATTAATGGAGAAATCCACCCAAGCATACTAATAGGTTTTGTACTCTTGTTTGCAAGAATAATAGCACCACTTCAAAGCGTTACAACAGCTTATTATAACATTAAGAAAGCCGAAGCAGCAGCTCATAGATTATATGAAATCTTAGATGCACCAGAAAGAATTATTGAAAAACCAAATGCAATAACAACAATTAATTTTGAAGATAAGGTAGAATATAAAAATGTTTCATTCTCTTATATTGAGGAGCAAGGGAAAGAAAAACTTGTCTTAGATAATATAAACCTTGAAATTGAAAAAGGACAGACAATTGCAATAGTTGGACGCTCGGGTGCAGGCAAAAGCACACTAATAGATTTGCTTCCAAGATTTCAAGACGCTTTGACGGGAGATATAACAATAGATGGCATTTCAATTACAGACTTTAATATCAATTCTCTAAGACATATAATAGGAGTTGTTACTCAAGAGAGCATATTATTTAATGATACCATTTTCGGAAACATAGCCTTTGGAATAAGTTCAAGCCTTGAAGAAGTGCAAAAGGCAGCAAAGGCAGCTAATGCTCATGATTTTATTGAGAAAATGCCAAAAGGCTACTATACTAATATTGGAGATAGGGGCTTAACTATTTCAGGAGGAGAGCGTCAGAGGATATGTATTGCAAGAGCTATTCTAAAAAACCCTGCAATATTGCTCTTAGATGAAGCAACCTCAGCCCTTGACACCGAAAGCGAAAGATTAGTACAAGAATCTCTTGAAACAATTATGAAAGGTAGGACAACCCTTGTTGTTGCTCACAGACTTTCCACAATTCTTAACTCAGACAAAATCATAGTTATGGATAATGGGAAAATAGTTGAAGAAGGTACACACCATAGTCTATTAGCTAAGGACGGCATTTACTCAAAACTTATAGCCCTACAAACTCTCTAAAAAATAAGACTGCGTAATAATTTTCTGAAACGCCACTTTAAAAAATTCTTTCTTTGATTCAGTAAATTCTTTCAGCGTTTCATTTTTCTCTTTCTTTGATTTTTAAACTTACTATCTATTTACCTTCCCATTTATTCCAATGTATGTTTTCTTCCTTGTATTTTTGCTTTGGTTTTTCCTTACCTGTCTGCCAACCAATAGGGATAACGCATAGTGGAATTATATGTTCAGGAAGTGAAATCTCTTTTCTAACAGTTTCCATTCTTTCTTTCTTAGGATAAACCCCTGTCCAAACAGCTCCAAGACCTAAGCTCTCTGCTGCTAATAATATATTTTGAGTTGCAGCACTACAATCTTGTATCCAATACTCTTGTCCTTCGCCCTCTAATGCCTTTTTCATATCTCCACATACAATTATTGCTGCTTGTGCTTGTTTTAACATTTTTGCATAAGGCAGTAATTCGCCAAGTTTATCTAATGTTTCTCTGTCATCTATTGCAATAAAAGCCCAAGGTTGAGCATTAACAGCTGATGGTGCTGACATTCCTGCCCTAAGTAGCTTTTCTAAATCTTCTTTTTCAACTTTTTGGTCAGTATAAGTTCTAACACTCTTACGCTCTGATATGTTTTTAAGAACTATTTCTG